>CAIQJW010000185.1 GCA_903872255.1 uncultured delta proteobacterium
GAAAAAGAGGGTGTTTTCACCGGGAAACACGCGATCAATCCTCTTACGGGCGCGAAAGTGCCGATCTACGTCGGTAATTTCGTTCTCATGGAATACGGGACTGGCGCCATTATGGCTGTTCCTGCACATGACCAGAGAGACTATGAATTTGCTAAGGAATATGGCCTGCCTGTCATCGTAACAATTACACCGAAAGATAAAATGCTCGACCCGGCTTCCATGGATTGCGCCTACGTGGATGACGGGGTCCTCGTCAATTCAGACCGTTTTAACGGAATGAACAACCGGGAGGCCATAGGCGCGATCATTGATTATCTCGAAGAAAAAGGCCTGGGAACGAAAACGGTCAATTACCGGCTGAAAGACTGGGGGATCTCCCGCCAGAGATACTGGGGAGCGCCGATCCCCATCATCTACTGTGAAAAATGCGGAACGGTCCCCGTGCCCGAAGCGGACCTTCCCGTCGTCCTGCCGGTCGATCTCGAGATCCGTATGGTAGGCAGGTCACCGCTTGCCGACTATCCGGCCTTTTATGAGGTTGAATGTCCTGCATGCAAGACAAAGGCGCGGCGCGAAACAGATACCATGGACACATTTGTCGAATCATCGTGGTATTTCCTTAGGTATACGTGTCCCGATCATAACGGCCCGTTGGATAAAAAGCGGGTGGATTACTGGATGCCGGTCGATCAGTATATCGGCGGCATCGAACATGCCGTGCTCCATCTTCTTTATTCCCGGTTCTTTAACAGGGTCTTGAGCGAACTCAACCTCGTCGATGTCCGGGAACCTTTCAAGAATTTATTGACCCAGGGAATGGTGATCAAGGACGGCGCAAAGATGAGCAAGTCCAAGGGCAATGTCGTTGATCCCAACTACCTCATCGAAAGATACGGTGCGGATACTGCAAGGCTGTTCTGTCTTTTTGCGGCACCCCCCGAGAGGGACCTCGATTGGAGCGATCAGGGCGTGGAGGGCAGCTATCGTTTCCTCCAGAGGGTTTGGAGGCTGGTTGACGAGCATAAGGATGTTTTGAAGAGCGTGACGCCGGCCGATAAGCTTCCCGATGCCACGGCTGAAGAGAAACCCTTGATCCATAAGATACACAAGACCATAATGAAGGTTAGCGAAGACCTGGAGCGGTTCCATCTGAATACGGCGATTTCGGGCATCATGGAGCTCGTGAACCTGACCTATAAATTTATCGAAAAAGGGAAATTGGATGAGAGGGCCCAGGTGCTTTTCGCGGGTTCAGTCGAGACCATCCTCAGACTTCTCTACCCCTTCGTCCCCCATATAACCTGTGAACTGTGGCAGGTCCTCGGCCGGGATACGGCGTCGATCGGCGCCTGGTGGCCCGCCTGGGACGGTGAACTGGTAAAAGAAGAAAAAATAATGATACCCGTTCAGATCAACGGGAGACTCCGGGATACATTTGAGGCAGACAGGGACCTCACTGAAGATGCCATCAAGGAGATCATCTTTTCACTCGAAAAGATCGAGAAGCATTTAGAAGGGAAGACGATAAGAAAGACAATTATAATTGCGAATAAACTCGTCAACATCGTGTGCAGTTAATGCAGGATATTGAGAAAGGCGTTAAACAGGAAATCTTAATGAAAAAAATTATCTCGAAAAAAACAGGATTGTGCCTGGCGGGCCTCATCATGTTGACATTGTCCGCGTGCGGGTACCAGCTTATCGGAGGAAAGGGAATTTACGGCGGGGAGATCTCCTCAATTTATGTTTCGATATTCAATAATTCAACGTTTGAGCCGAGCATAGCCCAGCCGGTAACCGATTCCTTTGCGAAAGAACTCCTGATGACAGGCCTTTTTACGATTAACAGCGAGGCCGCTGATGCCTATTTGAAAGGTGATATTCAAACTGTAACTACAGCACCGAATGCCCTGGGTACGGATGGTGCCGTCATTGAGAAAGTAGTCACCGTGACATTGCTTGTTTCGTTGTACCAGAAGAACGGAAAGCTCGTCAAACAGTTCAGCCTTGCGGATTCTGAGTATTATAAAATCCAGAGTACTGCGGAGGAATACAACCGGAGAGAGGCCATCAGGCGGATGTCGGCCCGCATGGCACGAAGGTTCAGCGCCCAACTGCTCCTTGAATATTAATCCCGGCTTCGCATCAAAGCGCTGACCTCGTTACCTGCCCCGGCTATATTTTTATATGGAATTGGATGTTATAAGCTGATTAAGCCAGGGCCTGGTAGCCCTGGCTTTTGTTTACGTTGATTTTAAAGGATTGATCAGGCTTGCTGGCTCTTGTGGAGTTTTTTAGACAGCCTTGAAATTTTCCTGGCTGCATTATTCGGATGGATGACTCCCTTTGAAGAGGCCTTATCTATAGAGGAAACGGCATCTTTGAACATGACTTCGGTCTGTGCGTCTTTTGCACCGATAGCGCCGATCGCCCGTTTGATCTTTGTCTTCATTGTTGATTTAAAATGCGAATTTCTCAGCCTGCGTTTCTCAGCCTGCACCGCCCGCTTTATCGCCGATTTATTCTTCCTCAAAGATTAACCTCCTAAATTAAAATCTTGCGTCTGTTTTAACATCCGTATGCCTGAAAGTCAAATGGTTCTGCACGATTGAATCATGACCCCGCTTCCTGGATACCGTATGTCCCGTGTACAACAATAAATAAAACAAATAACGCAAATGTGCGTAATCGTTCATTGAACTGTATTTATAGCGGCGCGGGCGATCCCTTAAGGCCCCTGGTGTTACTTCTTGCCGGCAGCCCTTTTCGATGCTTTCAGCGGGTTAACCTTATCTTCCACCTTGGCCGCTTTCTTTATATGGGTAGACATGGGACAATTGCCTTTCTGCCATTTCTGAGCGGGATACGGAAAGCTGGAGCAGTATTTTCCTGTTTCAAACTCAAGGACCCTGGTACAACCATCGCAATTCTCAATGATTGTTAAGCATTTCCCTCCACTGTATGAACATCCTGATTTTTTCATGAACAGGCATTCTATGCCCTGTTTTAATGTTGCGCATACCATAACAGCACCACCTCCTAAATGATAAAAGCGTATTATGTAACTACATTTTACCTTGGGTTGTCAATATGCTATATTAAGTTCGGCAGATTATGGTGTGATACTGCAAGGAATGTATTGACATAGCATGCCAAAATATTTTAATACATTATGTTTATTCGCAAGGAACTCATATTGATTTTGGCACGCTTCTTGTAGTATAATAACTATTTTGCTGGTGTAGCTCAATCGGCAGAGCAGCTGATTTGTAATC
>CAIQJW010000186.1 GCA_903872255.1 uncultured delta proteobacterium
CAAGATTGAAATATGTCCAGAGGAAACCGATGTTCCTCTCCTGATACGAGCCGTTCCTGTGGGAGGTCAGAATCTGATTGAAGAATTTGTGATCGATGAAGTCCCTGGATCTGAAGCTTGCCGACTCAACTGTTTCAGAATACATTTTTCCGTAGGGGCCGTTTCCGGACAGCCAGGTGTCTATCGGAGTTCCGAACCCGATTTTCTTCCTGTAGATCTGATCATTGTCAATGTATTTTTCCGCGATCTTTTTCAGGATGGCTTTCCTCTCTCCGTTGAACATGTGGTTTTTGTACGGGATGGAATTTGCAAGTGTGAACATTGGTGCCGTGCAGAAAGGCACCCTGATTTCCATCGAGGACGCCATCCCGAGTCTGTCTGAACGCCAGAACCACTGCGGGAGATCGCAGGCCTGATCCTGGAGGATCGCCTCGTTCAGGACATCCCCTCCTGCCCGTGTGATCATTTCCGCCCGACCCGGGCAATAGGACATTCCGTCGCCCTTGAGAAGCTTGTCGGTGAAATTAAGGTCCGAATATGAAAGCACATACATTGCGGGATTGTATCTTGTGACATTGAAAATCTTCCTGCCCGTTAGCTTGTATAGCATCTCCCTAAATGCGGGATGCCTGTAGAGGAATGTTCTTCTTTTGAGGCTTTTAATTGCTGAAGGATAGAAGCGTGAGTATCCGAGGAACGATTCGTCTGCGCCTTCTCCGGCGAGCATGACGGTTATGAACTTCCTCGCCTTCTGTGTGAGATATAGGGTGAATACTGAGTTGGGATCATTCAGAGGATGTTCGTAGTGCCATATGGATTTCGGGAGAAGATCGCAGAAGCAGTTCTCGTCGGCCTCAAAATCATGGTGCTCAGTCCCGTACCTTGAGGAGACACGCTTCTGGTATTCCGATTCATCATGGACGGAATCACCGAACGATATTGAAAACGTGTGGAATTTTTTCCGGATATGCTGGGAGGCGATTGCTGTGATGAGGCTTGAATCGACGCCGCCGCTCAAGGCGCAGATGACCTTCCGGCCCCCTGTCTCTTCGCGGATCTTTTCCGTGGCGATCTCGACAAATGACTTTGGCGAGAAGAGCCCTTTGAGCTTACAGATCTTGTAGAGAAAATTCTTAAGGATGCGTTTGCCCTTCGGGGTATGGTGGACCTCGGGATGAAACTGGACCCCGTAAATAGAGCCTGCCTTGTTCCGGATGGCGGCATGGGGGGAATTGTCCGAACGGCAGAGCGTGATAAAGCCGCGGGGCATGGTCAGCACCTTGTCGCTATGGCTCATCCATACGATGTCCCCGTCCTTGATGCCTTCCAAGAATTTGTCTTTGGCCTCGATATAAATATGGGCCTTACCGAATTCTCTTTTCGGGGCTTTTTCGACCTTTCCGCCGAAGATCCTGGATAACAACTGCAGGCCATAACAGATGCCCAGGATCGGGATGCCGAGATCAAAGACCTCTTTTTCGCAGATCGGGGCGTTATCTTCATTGATGCTGCTCGGGCCGCCCGAGAGGATGATCCCGCGCGGGTTCATCGACCTTATCGCGTCCATACTGATATTGTAAGGATATATCTCGCAGTATACGCCGAGTTCCCTCACCTTGCGGGCGATGAGCTGGGTATACTGGGAGCCGAAATCGAGAATGAGTACCAGTTCCTTATGATAGTCATGATAACTTTGTTCCATTTTATTCGATCCTGTAATTGGGCGCTTCCTTCGTTATGATAACATCATGAACGTGGCTTTCCCTTAAGGCTGCGGAGGTTATCCGGATAAATTTTCTTTTGGCCTGAAGCTCTTCGATGGTTCGCGCGCCTGTGTAGCCCATGCCGGCCTTGAGACCTCCGACAAGCTGGTTAACCGATAGGGAGATCGAACCGCGGTAGGGTACCCGGCCCTCGATGCCCTCCGGTACGATCTTCGATTCGACCTCGTCTTCGGGGATAGAATACCGGTCGCGGGTCTTTCCTTCGCGCATGGCCTCGAGCGAACCCATTCCGCGGTACACCTTGTAGGTCCTGCCCTGATAAAGGACCGTTTCGCCCGGCGTTTCATCGGTACCGGCGAAAAGATTTCCTATCATGGCAGTATGTGCACCTGCCGCAAGGGCTTTCGTGATATCGCCTGAAAATTTGATGCCCCCGTCCGCAATGATCGGTATCTGGTATCGCCTGGCAACGGATGCCGCCTCCATAATGGCGGTGATCTGGGGTACGCCGATACCGGCCACGATCCGCGTTGTACAGATGGAGCCCGGACCGACCCCTACCTTTACCGCATTGCATCCCGCCTTGATAAGCGCTTCACACCCTTCGGCGGTCGCTATATTTCCCGCGATAAGCTGGATATCCGGAAAATTTCTCCGTATGGCCTTGATCGATTCTATGACGTTCCGGGAATGGCCGTGCGCAGTGTCGACCACGATCACGTCGCATCCGGCCTTAAGAAGAGCTTCCACCCTCTCATCCCTGTCCGGGCCGACGCCTACGGCTGCGCCGACGCGAAGCCTTCCCATCTGGTCCTTGCACGAATACGGGTATTTCCGCATCTTTTCGATGTCTTTTATAGTGATGAGCCCCTTGAGGTCAAAATTCTTATCGACCACGAGCAGTTTTTCTATCTTGTGCTTGTGAAGGATCTTTTTCGATTCTTCGAGGCCAATGCCTTCCTTGACGGTGACAAGGCCCTCTTTGGTCATGACATTCTGGACCTTTCTTTCAAGATTGGTCTCGAACCTCAGGTCCCTGTTCGTGATGATCCCGACCAGCCTTGTCCCTTTCGTGACCGGTATGCCTGAGATATGGTAACGGGACATGAGGTCCAGGGCATCTTTTATTTTATTTTCGGGTGAGATCGTTATCGGGTCGACGATCATCCCGCTCTCGGACTTCTTGACTATTTCGACCTCGTGCGCCTGTTCTGCTACGGTCATGTTCCGGTGAATGATGCCCATACCGCCTTCCTGCGCGAGGCATATGGCTGTTTTTGATTCGGTAACGGTGTCCATGGCCGCGCTGAGTATGGGGATGTTGAGTTTTATGGCCGGCGTCAGGTACGTGGAGACGTCCACATCGGACGGCATAATTTCGCTCGCTGCCGGTTCCAGCAGGACATCGTCGAAGGTTAGACCTTCCCTGAATTCCGTCGGCTCTTTGTGTGGCATGATTCACCTCATGGGGATAAGATACGATCGCTCTATATAAAGCATGTATGTGCCGGTTATTATTAGCTCATACATAAAAGGCTTGCCATTTTAATAGGGTTAAGTATAATGCATAAGGTCCAAATAATCAAAAACAATTTTCCTTTGAGCACTATCGGTTATCCATGGCTAAAATAGAAGACAGGATCCTTCTCGACGTTATTGGCCTTAATACCCGTTTTTTTACCGGGGACGAGGTCATTCCGGCCGTCGACGATGTTTCTTTTACAATAAACAAAGGGGAGATCTTCGGGCTCGTCGGGGAAAGCGGTTCGGGCAAAACGGTCACGGCCCATTCCATCATGGGGCTCGTGCAGCCGCCGGGCCGCGTAGTGTCGGGAAAGATCGTATTCGAAGGCACCGACCTTTTGGGCTTAAGCCGCAAACAGATGGAAGATGTACGCGGAAACCGCATCGGAATGGTCTTCCAGGAGCCGATGACGGCTCTCAACCCCGTGCTCAGGATCGGCGAGCAGATATCCGAGGTTATCGAGATACATAAGACCGCCCTCGGGAACGATATCAAGGAAAGGACGCTCGAACTGCTCCGGCAGGTCGGGTTCGATGAGCCCCGGAAGAGGTACACTCAATATCCGCACCAGCTTTCCGGCGGCCAAAGGCAGAGGGTCCTCATGGCGATAGCGATCGCGTGCAACCCTTCTCTCATCATTGCCGATGAGCCGACAACAGCGCTTGATGTCGCGACCGAATCGCAGATCCTGGGGTTGATCCAGGGTCTTATCGATACGCTCGGGATGTCGATGCTCTTCATAACGCATGACCTGACCATTGTTAAATCCATGGGCCAGTCCCTCGGCCTTATGTATGCGGGCAGGATGGTCGAAAAGAACAGGGTTGACGAGTTTTTCACAAAACCCCTGCATCCTTACGGGCAGGGACTCCTGGAATCAATATATGGTTTCTCGGGCTCGGGCAGGCTCAAGGCAATCCCCGGTTCCGTGCCGAACCTTGTAGAATTGCCGTCCGGGTGCAAATTTCATCCCCGCTGCCCCTTTGTCATGGATATCTGCAAGGGGGATGAACCGGTCATAAAAGAGGTCGAAAAGGATCAATGGGTCCGCTGCTATCTGTATTAGACGTCAAGAGATATTACGAGGTCCGCAGATCGGTCTTTTCCGTGGAAAAGGAGATCGTAAAGGCGGTCGACGGCGTAAGCTTCGAGCTTGAAGCCGGGCAGACCCTCGGCGTCGTGGGCGAAAGCGGCTCGGGCAAGAGCACGCTTGCACGGTGCCTCATGTTCCTCGAGCGTCCGGACGCCGGCAAAATAACCTTTAACG
>CAIQJW010000187.1 GCA_903872255.1 uncultured delta proteobacterium
CAATAGTGAAACGCCGATAATATACATACTATCCTGATATTGTAATCAACAAATGTCAACAACATTCAAGGAAAACAACTATCACCAGGAAAAACCGAAGGGACGTTCCCTTTCCCTGGGTTTAAAGGAGATGCGTTCTATCCGCTTTATTCCGCGTGGATCGTAAATACATCCCCCGCCGCTCCGGCACAGAAAATATAGCTCCCCGCGGGAGCGTACATCTCGCCAGAATCAACGATACTGTCATAAAGCGCCCTGTCCGGGGTTGAAACGATCAGCCTTCCGCCGGCAGGCTTTTCGAAGCGCAGAAGGGCGCCCTTTTCGACTTTGAGCCATTCATTATAATTGTCTTCTTTTATTCGGATGCTGGTCGTACTATTTTTGATCTTTGGAATATCATCTGCGGTTGAAAGTAAGAAACCGCCCCATTTTATCCAGGTTTTACCGTTTTTGGCGAAAAGCGAAATCCCCGTCTGGTCGCGGAAGGCGGTCGCCGCAATCCCCGCGTAATTGGCATTCTCTATTTTCTTGATCCCCATAAGGTCTACATATCCGGGCAATTCTTTATACAGAGATGACGAGGCCGGCATCACACTTCCCTGAATATAAGGCGGCATATCTCTCGCAAGCCATATTTTGCCCTGCATGTTCTCGTGAAGCCGCGCCGGGGTTTTCATGATTTCAAGCTTTTGATAAAGGATCATGTCAACGTCAAATGGTTTCGGCTCTCCCCGTGAAATGAGAAGGGATTTACCATCGACCGTCGTAAAATAATAGGTGACCCCCTCCTCATCACCATAAAAATAACCGCTATTATAGATAAAACTTTTGGAAGCGGCCGGCTTTTGTTTATCTGGCCCTTCTGCGGCAAGCCGGGTGATGGTGAACCCATTCTTTTGTTTATTAAAGGCAATCTTTACCGCACTGCTTGCGTCAACATAATACCCGGCATATCTCGTTAGGCCGGGAGGAACCAGCTGAGGACCAACAGGCCTTTGAACACCGCTCGCCCTGTCTTCCATCAGCTTTCTATCCTTCATCAGGGCATCAAGAATGGGGCGCGTAATTGCCTCGCCGTTCGCATCTCCGGATATACTGAAACCGATGACTATCCCTTCCTGTGGAACGACCTGTAAATTTGTCGTATAACCCGTTGCATGACCGCCCTTGCCCAACACCTGGATGCCCTTCTTGCGATAATCGGCAATGTCTGAATATTCCCAGCCAAACTGGCCCATGATCTGCGGGCCCCTGAGTTTGCCGGAAAAGAGGGCGGGCTGCGGTGTGAGGATCTCTTTAATGGATGCGTCAGACAGGATCCTTTTCCCCTTCGAAGAAAGGCTGTCGCCGAAACGGCAGAGGTCCTCGGCGGTAGAGGACATTCCGCCGGCGCCATAGACGGAAATAACCAGGAGCGGATATTTCTTGCCGGTTTTCGCGTCGTAAAATTCCGCGCTATTCGGATCATTTATTTCACCAATGCTGACCGACGTGTTTTTCATACCAAGCGGCGTAAAGATCCGTTGATTCAGAAAATCGACATATTTCTTTCCCGATACCTTTTCGACGATCATTTCGGCCAGCGTAAAGCCGTCGTTGCAATACAGGGACATGGCGCCCGGATCATGTTTCAAATACGCATCTTTGAGCGTATCCAGCAGGATCTGATGCATCCTGGCATCCGGTTTGTATCCAAAATAAAAGGTCGAACCGGGTAGGCCGGAGGAATGATTGAAGAGCATCCGGACGGTTATCTTTTTGTAGCGTTCATCCTTCATGGTAAATTCGGGGATATACCGTGCAACGGCTTCATCCAGTGCAACTTTCCCCTCGTCGACAAGCAGGAGAACAGCAACCGCGGCAAACATCTTGCTCGTGGAACCGATATTGAAGCGGGTATTCCTGTCGACGGCCCTGTTTTGTGCACGGTCCGCAACACCGATACCTTCCGAATAGATAATCCGGCCCTGGTCCATGACCGCGATAGTGGCCCCGCTTCCCTGTCCCGAACTGATCGCCTTCCAGATTGTCTCGCGTGCAACAGATATTGTGTTCGTATAGTCAGGGCGGGCGGTCTTTTCCGCAGCCGTCAATTCGCCGGAAAATATTATTGAAAAAATGGCCAGGACAACAAGGAACCGTACGCAATACTTTCTTCCCATGATCTTCCCTCCCGTTTTTTGGGGACATCCTAATTCGGAACGCAACGGCAGATGCCGGGGCCAACAACTAAATCCGCTCCTTTTTGAAGCTTATTTCTCTCTCGCTGGCGGGCCCCGGCGTGTCGGGCTACCATGACGCCGGTCCACGATCTCCAGGAACTCACCACCTTTATGGTAGTAAACCGGATGAGTAAACGGGAAGCGTTTGTCCTTCCGCAACTGCTGGCCATTCCATCCATCGCTTCATTATTCCGCAACCGGCAACTGATTTCAAGAAATAACCTCCGATCAGATCGATGCTGTTTGAAAGCTTCATGGCTTGTTCCTGGGATCGAAAGACATGGGAGAGCATGGGACCACCTATAAAAAAGTCCGTCAGGGATAACGATCGACCCCGGTATTCACGGCGGCAATGGGTGCCGGCAATGGCCTTTAACAACCCTTCCCTGTCGCCCCCGGCAACGCCCAGTAAAGGGAATATTTTTTCGACCTCATCCTTCCCTGTTGTCGTCGAGTATTCATAATCGGTATCCCCCCGGTACTCCTTGACGGTCTTGCCAATATCATAACCTTCAACGTCAAGGGTACCCCATAAGGATCAGTCATAAGCCTTGTTGCCGACGGACTGGGTTCGGTGGTTCATCGGTCAAGCGGTTACTTCTCAGGCATGGCAGAAGAGTGATGGCTGGTAATGAGCCACCGTTCACCATCCCACCGATAGGTGAAAGTGTATCGCGCACTGACCCTGGCGCCTGTTTTTGTGAAACTAAACGTATAGAGACCAGCGTCTACGGCAGAGTTGCAGCCAATATCTATCATCCTCAAATTAATTTCTCCTGACGGTCCGTTCTCAAGAAAGTGGTGGAAATAATCTTCTTTTTCGGCTGGCGTCAGGCGCGGCTTATTTGAGACTGTTGGCAAAAGAATTGATCGCTCAGCATAGTTGGCGACGACTTTATGCGGATCACCCGTTTGCAGTGACTGATTCCATCTATCGAAGAGCGAGGCGATCTCCTTTTCGGTCGTGGCCTTGCAGGTTTCCGTGCGAACCGGCAACTGACCGGTTTTGACTGTATTCGCAGCACAACCGGTGACGACCAACATAAAGATCAAAAATAGTGCAGAG
>CAIQJW010000188.1 GCA_903872255.1 uncultured delta proteobacterium
CGATAAGCGCACTCAGCGCTATTGCGCAAAGGAACATCCATATAAGGCCCAGGACCCGGGCCGGAAAGGACTTGAGAGCGACCCCGAAACAGACCCCCGAGGCCAGCGTTGAGCCTACCCAGTATATGCCGGAGCCGATCCCTTTGATAACGTTGCCCCCAAAATGGTCCGGGTTTGTTTTGCGTTCGATGAGCCAGAAGATAAAACCGAGTATTGCCAGTGCGCAGCACAGCAAGAGTATTATTTTTAAGGTTCCCCAGGAAAGGAATAGTCTGATAGCCGTCCACCAGGGGTGGCTTATTTCCTGCGGGAGGGTCGCAACGGCAAGCCTTGAATTACCGAATGGGAAAGAATAGTCCATGAATTTCTGTCTTTCTGAGGTGACATAGATTGTGTCTATAGCAATATCAATACTGCTATTCTGAAGGGCGGTGAGGAGTTCGTCGAATCCCATTTCCTTGAGATCGTACTCTATCTTCAATCCATGGGCGGCGGCCTTCCATATGCTCATGTTCAGTCCAGTCCATTCGCCACTCGCCTCCTTGATCAGGTACGGCGGGTCGTGCGTGACCCCGACGATCAACCTTTCAGCCCGGGTATTGCCGGTCCTGACGGTCTGCGCAAAACAGGAAAGGATCGGGCCAAGAAAAAAGAGCAGCAGGCTGAGCAGAAAAACAATTGTCCTCATCTTAGGCATCTTAAGCCTCCATCGCGCAGTCAATGAATTAAATTTCCCCCCTGACCTGGATAGCATTTCAATGCTGCCGTCGTCGGGATGACAGATCGTCCCGGCTGATTCATCGTGAGGGATCACCGTGCTTGTCACGGCACCGAAACTCCCTGTTGCGAGTAACAATAACGCTCAAGTGGACAATAATCAAATAACCTAATAAGAAAAAATAATCAAATCCCGATTATCAGAAAGTTTTCCGGCAATAATTGGCCTGTCCTCAATAAACCGATCCAAACTCTTACGGCTGTCAGACTGAACCACTCAGGCATCAGTTATTCCGGTCGATCCTGCGTGTAGGGCTTATCTGCTGTGTACAGGCTAAGGCGGGTGGTAAATTCCTTGATGGTTTCCTGTCCCGCCTTGTCCTTTCGAAGCAGATCCAGCGCCGCCTTTTGAGTCTCGACAGCCTGCTTGAAATCACCTTTCCTTGCCAGCGCGGCTGCCAGCGTGTCAAGGTATTGGGCATTTCTGTCGATGCTTACCGCCTTGAGTGCAAAGCGTACTGCCTCTTCGCCGTCACGAACTTTTGCGTCGGGACAGGTCGCCAATAACCAGCTGAGGGCGTTTGCGTATAAAGCAGTGTCGGGTGATGACGCTGCAGCTATGCCCAAGTCTTCAACGGCTGATCGGTACAGGCCCATTTCGGCAAAAAGCCGGCCGCGATCAAAGCGCACCGGGACCGCATCTGAATTGAGCTCCAACGCCTGATTGAAGTCGGCAAGAGCGAGTTGACGTTGCCCCATCTCCCGATGTGTCAATCCACGCTGGTTAAGCGCCCAAACATGACCGCTGTACGTTTTGGCAATAACTAGGTCATAGTCGGCAAGTGCCTCTGCATAGCGGCGCAATTCGAACAACGCATTGGCACGATGAAAATGCATGGTGTTGCGCTGATAGGCCTCAAGAGATATACCGTACTTATCGTTCCCATCAAGGCAGCGCGTGTACAAGCTTACCTTGACTTCAGGATCCTCCGTCTTTTCCGCCTGCGCACAATCGCCCGGCAACGGCGGCTCCATAGTCAATGCCTGTGCAACTTGCGAAAACACGAGACAGGTCAAAACCAGAGCAGGGAGAATCATTCCACGACACCGCATAATTTCCTCCAGACCGGGTAATGGTCGTATTTGCCTTTTCACGCGTTTATTGGGTGGATGTGCCGTTAGATACCATACCCTATCCCAAAAAGCGTCAGAAGGTCTGTTTTTGAGCAATACAGCGGCTACAAGGATAGAATCGTACAAGAACATTACCAGCTAATGCATGAAGGAAAATAGGTAAGGACCTATAACCCCCCTGACAGTCATACCTCGAACGTAAGGATGAATCTCGCCCCATCCTCCCGTTCGACCCGCAGCGACCCATCGAGCTGATCAGCAAGCATATTGACGAGCTGCATCCCGAACCCGGCGGAGGCCATGATATTTATTGAGTCAGGGATGCCAACGCCGTTGTCCTCTATAACGAGTGTCGCATGTTTATCGTGTATCGAAAATGATACCAGTATCTTTCCCTTGTCTCTGCCGTCAAAGGCATGCTTCATGGCGTTCGTGATCAGTTCGTTGATGATGATGCCAATCGGCGACAGGATCTTTGCGTCAAGGATCGTATCGTCTATCCGGGTCTCCACATCGATGTGCATCCGGTTGGGAAAATTCACCATGATCTCATTGATCAGGGCGGTTAAATATTCCTTCGCTGATATTGCCCTGAAATCGGTGGAACGATACAGTTTATCGTATAGGACCGCCATGCTCCGGACCCGGTTCCGAGTGTCCTGAAGGGCTGAAACGGCTGACGGCTCCTTAAGCGTATCAGACTGAAGGGAGAGCAGGCCCATGATGACGTTCATGTTGTTCTTTATCCTGTGGTGCACTTCTTTCAGGAGGAGTTCCTTCTCGGATAGGAGGTTCTTGATCCTATCCTGCGCCAGTTTACGGTCGGTAATATCGCGCGAAATTGACAGAGCGGCCTGTCTGCCGAAATAATGGAACTGGCGGATATTGCTTTCCACAGGGATTCTCAATCCATCCTTTGTCACATGGATCGTCTCTGTGAGAATATCTCCCCGGGAAGCAAAACTGATGCGCTCATCGGCAATCCGCTCATATTCTTCGGGAGGCGTGATGTCCCGGGGCGCGAGGGTCAGTAATTCCTCCTTCGAATATCCCAGACGGCTGCAGGCCACATCGTTGACCTGGAGAAAACGTCCGGGCAAACCCTGCTTGTCCAGATCGTGCACAAAAACGGCGTCATTAATACCCTCGAAAAGGTCGCGGTAATTTTCCTCCCTCTCCTTTAGTGCCGCTTCCGCCCGCTTGCGGGCGGTGATGTCGTGGACGACGCATACCAATCCACCATTATCCAGTGCCGTTAACGATATCTCCTGGAGGAAGGTGCTCCCGTCTTTT
This sequence comes from uncultured delta proteobacterium, assembly GCA_903872255.1. Lineage (GTDB taxonomy): Bacteria > Desulfobacterota > Syntrophorhabdia > Syntrophorhabdales > Syntrophorhabdaceae > Delta-02. Next base: position 3,145 of record CAIQJW010000188.1, read on the forward strand.
TTCTTTCCTGTCGCCTCGCCCCGCCATTGTCCTTTCTGGATGAACCCGGGTATGATATCGTTCTTGAGCCTTTGCAGCTCATCTTCACTATAGAGGACACGCCATGACTGTCCGATTAATTCATCGGGCGCTGCGTACCCATAGATCCTTGCGTGTGCCTCATTGAGATAAATGTAGTCCTGATTTTCATTCAGGATGGCAATGCCGTCGATCGAAGCCTCAATAGCATTTATTTGCTGCTTAAGTTTTTCTTCCGCCCTGTTCTGCTCGGTAATATCTCTCCAGACACAGTGGTAGACCGGATGACCCTGAATATCGATGACCTGCGCCGTTACATAAACATTCCTGACTTCTCCCTGCCGTGTGTATTGAAGGGTCTCAAAAACTGCTTTACCGTTCCGGATCACCTCGGCAATACGCGCCTTTGTTTCGTCTGCCGTTTCCCTGGCTTCTATATCAAATATGCTAAGCCGCGCAAACTCCTCGCGGGAGTAGCCCAGTTGGCGGTGGGCCGCCGAATTGAAATCCACGAAATGCGCAGTCCGGGGGTCGATGATCAGAACTCCGTCAGGAAATTCCTCGAGCAGTAGACGCCTGCGTGTTGATTCTTCCCCGAGCGCCTTCTCGTGCTCTTTGAGCTCCTGATTTGCCTCGTGGAGCTTGAAGGCCATCTTAATGGAGGCGTTGAGGACTGTCTCGCCGGAGTCCTTGACGACGTAACCGTAGGAGGTGATCTTTTCTGTCTTTTCCACTATGTCGGGCTGGGTGTAGCTCGAGAGGAAGAGAACGGGGATGTCCCTCTCCTTGAGGATGATCTCCGCGCACTCGGTGCCGTCCATCCTGCCCTTCCCAAGGTTGATATCCATGAGGATGAGATCGATATCCGGGGTAGCGCGTACCTTCTCTATGGCCTTCTCGCCGGAGTATACGGTGATCATTCTGTACCCGTACTTCTCGAGGGTATTTTTCTGTGCTATGGCTATCAGGGCCTCGTCCTCTACGAGGAGTATGGTCTTCCTGTCTGGCATGAATGGCCCTCCGGCACTAATTACAGACGTATGACGACACAGGATGGTACAATGTTATTATCGCAGAATAATGCTTCCTGATAAATACATTATTACCGGTGACATGTCCTCGATTATTCATCTACCGGGTAAAACTGTCAACTTTTGGTGCACTTTGAGCCGGCCGGGTTTCGCCTGTCACGCCGTATATAGCAGGTAGACGCCTCCCAAGATAACCAGGATACCACAGACGATCTTCACTATCTTTGCCCCGACAGAACGTTCGTTCCAGTTCAGATAGCCTTGAACGGTTTCCGTGAAAGTACCGGCCATGATGATAATAGAACAATGTCCTGCGGCATATGCCAGAAGAAGCATCATCCCGTACCATATTTTTGTTGCCGCAAGTTGGAAGGTGATGCTGAGCATCGGTGCCATATATGCGAAAGTGCAGGGGCCGAGGGCGATACCGAATACCGCTCCCAGAATGAAGGCTGCAAGGAGACCCTTTCTTTTGAGGCCGATATTACCCGGACCCGACCAGGGCATGGGTATTATCCCGATAAGGTGCAAACCGACAAGAAAAAAAACCAGGGCAACGAAATAATTACCGTAACGGCCCACATCGCCCATCATTCTGCCTGCCAGGGCTGTGACAAGCCCTATAAGCCCGATGCTGATCATGATGCCCAAAGAGAAAAGCGAGGCGGTGTAAAAAGCCCTTTTCGGAGAGGTTCGTCCCTGTTCGTCGATAAAACCCACGATAAGAGGGATGCTGGAAAGATGACAGGGGCTCAATATCAGGCTGAGGACACCCCACACAAAGGACGCCCCGAGAGCGACGGCAGGAGTTCCTTCAACGGCCCTGTTGAGAGCTATGAAGACCTGTTCTATCACCTGCTCTTTTTTCCGGAGATTTTCTTGTCGATATTAATGCCGAGCTTCTTGAACGCAGCAAGTATGTCTTCCTTGGAAATATAGCCCATGTGCCGGTATAGTTCCTTGCCGGAAGCATCGTAGAATATTTGCGTCGGAATACCTCTTACGCCAAGTTTTGTTGCTGTGTCGGGGTCTATCTGCACGTCGATGAACTCTACCCGGAGCCGGCCGGCATATTCGGCCTTTAATTCCTCAAGAATGGGCGCCATCATCTTGCACGGGATGCATTGTTTCGCGCCGACGTCAACGAGGGCCGGGAATTTAATTCCTGGCGGCGAGGTCTTCGCGGGGTTATTCACGTTAGCGGCAAATGACCGGTTCGAAAAAACATGCAGGGAACCTATCCCGACAATAATAATTAAGAAAAAAACAAAAATAATGCGTATTTTCAAAGTGGGCTCCCGTAATTGCATTTTTACTAACCGTCCCGTTTTTACTTTACCAGGAGTTTTTTTATGTCGTCCGATGAAAGTACCTTGCCGACACTTTTGACTTTGCCGTCAATGACGAGACCCGGTGTCATCATGACGCCATATCCCAGTATTTTTTTGAGATCAGTTATTTTTTCGATCTCACAGCCCTCTATATTCTGTTCCTTAACGGCTTTCTCGACGTTCCTGACAAGCTTTTCACAATTTGAGCACCCGGGGCCCAGTATCTCGATCTTCATAGTTATCTTCTCCTTTTTTCATTGCCGCGGACTGCGGCATTATTCGCACAGCAATTTCCTGCTGCCGGGGTTGCGTTGACCTTTTCATTCAGAAAATCATGAAGCCTTTCCCTGTCGCTTTTCACGACATCTTCAGGCAAGCCTTCCATGACCGACAGAATGAGAAGCCTCCTGAAATAATCGGTATCATCGATCGTATAGTGCATCCATTTGCCTTCTTTCCTCTTCTTGACCAGGCCGGCACCCTTGAGAACGCCAAGATGGAAAGAAACCTTTGATTGAGACATATCGAAAGCCGCCATAATATCGCATACACATAGCTCTCCGTGCTGAAGGAGTTTGATCACCTTCAGGCGTGTTTCATCGGACAAGGCTTTAAATACCGGCAGGAGATCGGTCATCTTTCACCTCACATAATAGCATTGAATAAATAGCCGACGGCTATGATCGTTATAGCCATGATCCCGACAAAAATAGCGAGCAGCTTCAGTTTAAGGACCTGTCGCAGGATGATCATTTCAGGCAGGGAAAGAGCGGTCACGGCCATCATAAATGCCAGAGCGGTACCGAGTGTTACGCCCTTGCTCATCAGTGTATAAATGATCGGGATAACCCCGGCCGCGTTGGAATAAAGCGGTACGCCGATCAATACGGCCAGCGGAACAGCATACCAGTTGCCGGCGCCTGCATAGCGAACCAGAAAATCCTCGGGAACATAACCATGAATAAATGCCCCGACGGCTATTGCACCTACCACCCATGGCCATATCTTTCCGAGTATATCTTTCGTTGTTATTCTTGCATATTCCAGCCGTTCTTTGAAAGTCTGAGGATAACCGGCATCCGATTCACCCAGGTGTATCTGGTAAACATATTCCTCAACCCATTTCTCAAGCTTCAGGCGCCCTATGATGAAACCTCCGATGATCGCCACGCTGAGCCCGGTACCGACATAGATCGCCGTTATCTTCCAACCGAACAAACCCCATAACAGCACGATTGCGACCTCATTCACCATGGGTGATGAGATCAAAAAGGAGAATGTCACACCAAGAGGTACCCCACCCTCGACAAAACCTATGAATAGAGGTACGGCGGAACAGGAACAGAAAGGCGTCGCAACGCCCAAAAGGGCCGCGAGCACGTTGCCAACGAATTCCCTCTTATGGGCAAGTATTTTTCTCGTCTTTTCAGGAGGGAAAAAGCTTCTTGCAAACGATATGGCAGATATGATCACCACGAGAAGTATCAATATTTTTACGGTATCGTACAGGAAAAAGTCGAGAGAGGCACCTAATTTACTGCCACGGGCCAACCCGAATATGTCGTAAACCAGGTATTGAGAAATATTAGTGAACACTGCGCCTCCATACATATCAATATATCTTGATATAAGATATGTTCAGTGAAGGTCATTGTCAAGTAGTATTTGCCAGGTTGCTTGGGTATTATCTCGGTTGACCTGCAAATACGAGTTACGCTCACAACAACTAAATGAAATATATCAGGCCATCATTCTGACCGGCATCAGGATAAATCCGGTGCAATAAACATATCGTATGATACAATCATGTCTGATATGAGCGATGACGGAAGGGTGTTAAATAACGGCAAGCCAAACACTGGTACGTTCAACTCGCAAAAAAACCACTGGCAAAAGATGTACGCTCGAGATGCCGCTATGTTTGGAAAAGAACCGAGCTATAGTGCCGTAAAGACTGCGGGTATTCTCAAAGCGCAAGGCGCAAGGAAAATCCTCGAACTTGGCAGCGGCCAGGGTCGGGATACTCTTTTCTTTGCTTTACAGGGTTTTGAGGTATACGCCCTTGATTATAGTGAAGAAGGGTTAAACGCCATAAGGGCGGACGTTGAGGCAAACGGCGTCTCTTCATCGGTGAAAACTGTTTATCATGATGTAGGGCAGCCCTTGCCCTTCGATAATAATTTCTTCGATTGCTGCTATTCTCATATGCTTTATTGCATGGCCCTTACGACCCCTCTGCTCAAAGATCTGTCGCGCGAGATACTCCGTATTTTAAGACCTGGCGGCCTGAACATTTACACTGTCCGCAATACGCAAGACCCTAACTACAGGACCGGCATAGATCACGGGGATGATATGTGGAAAATTGCAGGCGGATTTATCGTACATTTTTTCAGCAGGGAAAAAATAGAGAGTCTGGCAGAAGGTTACCAGATAATAGATATAGAAAAATTTGACGAGGGCAGGTTACCGAAGAAGCTTTTCCTGGTCACAACCAGGAAAATATGAATATTTCCGGACAAATTCCTGCGAGGTTTCTGCCGGTTGGTCCCCCGATGACCCGCACGACATCAAGGAAAACGTACGGTGACTTCATTTCGGGCTTTTCTCTGTGCAATTGAACATTCTGCCATAACGCGTTATATTTAGACAGTATATGAAAAAGATCGTGACAATCGCCATCCTCATTTTACTTATCGCAGCGAACTCTGCCTGCCACAAGGAAAATGACCAGGAAAAGATAAAGAAGATCGTTTACGGGGTACAGAAGGCCGTTGAAGACAAAAATATCCGGGGCGTGACAACCCATATCGCAAAAGATTACAGCGATCCCCAGGGGAATAATTTCGAAGCGATGCGAGGATTGCTGCTCGGTTATTTTTTCCGGTATCCAAAGATATCGGGGTATATTACGCATCTCGATATATCGGTTGACGGTACATCTGCCAGGGCTTTGCTTAAAACCATCCTGACAAGCGGCCAAAAAACGGGTTCAGTATCTGACGTCATCCCGACTGAGCTCGGAGTATACCGGTTCGATGTCGTGTTCAAGAAAGAATCGGGCGACTGGAAAATAACGTCAGCCCAATGGTCTCAGGCTGATCTGCAAAACTAGAAGGTGCGGCAATTGGAAACTAACAGCCTTTATCACGCCAGATCAAATATACAGAAAAGGGCATGCGTAAGTCCAACGGCAGGGCAGTGAATCAGTAACACAAGAAGGGCCCTGGTATTACCTTAAGATATTGATGCCTAGATTATATCGGATCTTTCTATATTGCGGTATTCTCCGGGATTGAGGTCCGCCAAACGTAATTTCCCGATCCGGACACGAATGAGCTTTAAGACCGGGTGGCCAAGGGCCTCGCCCATCTTCCGTATCATCCGGTTCTTTCCTTCATTGACCACGATCGTGTACCAGGCATTGACCGGGGACTTTTTTGCCAGCCGTACCAGATCAGCTTTGTGGATAACACCCTCGACGAGGATGCCTTTTTTCATGCTGGCTAGCGTGCTCCCATCAAGAAGCCCCTTAAATTTGACAAGGTACTCTTTTGTAACATTGTGGCTGGGATGCATAACCAGGTTTGCCAGGTCCCCGTCATTCGTAAATATCATCAATCCTTCGGAATGATAGTCGAGCCGGCCCACGGGAAACAACCGGAGATCGTGCTTTATCAAACCTCTCGCAAGCTTGCGACCCTTCGGGTCCTTGAGGTCCGATATGAAACCATCGGGTTTATGGAGGGCTATGTACACCTTTATCGCCTGAGCGTCCATAACAACCCCATCGCAGGTAACGGTATCTTTTGGCCGCACCTCGATCGATGGCGACGATGCAGGGATGTTATTGATCTTTACCCTGCCCTCGCGGATCAATTCTTCTGCTTGTCTGCGGGGAAATGGCCCTACGCGGGATAAGAATCTGACAAGGCTCTCCATGTCTTAGTATATACCTTTACCTTAGCATATACCACTAATGGGGCCCTAGTCCTTAAAAACCTCTACCGGCTTCGCAGTTTCTTTCGTAAGCACAGGTTTTACAATTGCCGAGCTTCGCGTTGTCTTCCGGTAGACATTGAAGGAAAGGCCCTCGCGCCTTGGCAACGGGTTGGCCTGAATCTCAACAACAATGTCTTCAGGACGATCGACAGAAATAATGACCGATTTTTTCACGATGCTCGACTCGGGCAGGGCCACCAGGAAGGTGTCGTTAAAATAAAAGCCCTTATTGTATGATGCCGTGATCGTATGTTCTCCCGTTGTCAGGGGAACACTGAATTCTTGAAATTTGTCAAATTTTATCGGGTTGCCGTCAATATTCACCACGAAATTAACCGGCACCAGGATATTGAATTCGGATCTTCTCAGGGTATACTCAAGGATGGGATTGTCGCGCGTCTCAGCGGTAATAATATCGGTTCGCTCGTCACGGCTTTGAGTCTTGTAATTAACGGGTTTAAAAATAATATCGCATTTAACGATCTGTTCCTTCTTCCTCTCTTTATAAGGGATCACGACTTTTGCAGCCATTGCCGTATAGGGTTGGCTGGCGACAATTGAATCGACAACGATATCTTCGTAATCCTTATCTATCTTGTAGTACGATATCTGGAGCTTGTCTCCCACCACCTTATAAGTTGCCGATATTATCACATCGATCCGGTCTTTTCGCAGATAATCCTCGATCGTTTTATTATACTCGTCATACTCGCCGGGAATGTACGCCGTCAAGGCTGGGCTGATGATCTTGCCGGCCGGTATCATGCGGTTTTTCTGAAAAAATACCTTCACCATTTCCTTCCGGATCTTTTGGGAGAGCTCCGTGACATTATGATTCTCATCAAATACCTGGTAAATAAAGACCTTGATCTTTTTATGGGGCGGATAAGGCTCCGCAACCTTTGAAAGTAATGTGAATATAGAGGGGAAGATGAGCGCATCATCGTACGCCAGTTTCTTGAGGACAACGACATCCCTCCCGATCTCCCGGCTCATCTCTATAACCTCGCATACGCTTCGCGTGTCATAGATCTGAACGACGGCGCATCTGCCTATAGGATCGGTCTTCAATGTATCCGCATTCGCATAGACGGTAAAGATATCGCCTTTTATAACTCCCATTCTGCTTCCGAGACTGGTGAGCACCTTGTCTCCGATAAGCATCTTGAACTTGCCCTCAAGGCTTTCTGTGATCTGCCCGGTAACAAAACCATCCTGATCTTGCGCAAGGCAGTTATAGGCTCCTGCAAATACCGATACGCATATTAGAAATGCCAATATCGCTTTCATTTATCCCTCATTAGTATAGACATTCTTTATGATCCGCGGCGTGATAAAGATAAGGAGTTCTGTTCTTTCATCTTTGTTCACCTGTTTCTTGAAGAGCCAGCCAAGCAGCGGGATGTTCTTAAGGCCCGGAATGCCGTTCTCGGATGTACCCTCTGCATGTTCATAAATTCCGCCAATCACTGCCGTTTCGCCATCCTTTACGTACAGCAGCGTCGATGCCTGTTTTTTATCGATGGTTGGTACGCCTTCAGATGTATTGACAAAGTCGGCCTGGTCCTTTTTTGCCAGGATATCCAGCCGGATGAAACCATCCTTGGTGACCGAGGGTGTCACTTCAAGGCCCAGCACGGCCTCTGCGAACTGCGTCTGCGTTCCGGACTGGGAGTATGTCTTGTAGGGGATGGATTTTCCCTGCTGTATAATGGCCTTCTTATTGTCCGATGTAATGACCTTGGGATTTGACAGGATCTTGCCTTTCCCTTCGCCTTCAAGAGCTGACAACTGAACGTCGAGTTGAAATGAATCCATGGCGCTCCCGATAAAGAAGCCGAGGGTACCGCCGGCCCCACCGCCCATGACCGCCGCAGGCAGGTTGACATTGTATGGTATCGCACTGCCGCTCCCATCTCTGAAGCCAAGAAGGTCGACCGTTGATTTAACCGTAGTCCCGGTATCCGAAACGCTTGTCGCGTAACGCCCGCCCGATATCATGACCTCTTTGTTTCCCAGGGCCCCGGAAGTCTGGCTTGAGCTCATCCCCCACTGTATACCCAGTTCGCGCGAAAAGGATGTATTAGCCTGGACTATCTTGCAATCAATCTGTATCTGGTTCGGCTTTTTGTCATGCTCCCTGATGATCCGGATCATATTCTGAACATTTTCTTTGGTGTCCTTGATAATGAGCGCATTGTTCCACTGAACCGTGGTTATCGTGCCGTACTCGGACACGAAACCCCTTCTCGGCGCTCCTGCCGTCGTCGATGCGTCGCCGCCCTTAAGCATTTTTTCCATATCCGGCGGGCTTACATAGCTCAAATAGACGGTCTCCGTGATAAATTCCTCTCCCATCTTCTGTCTTTCAAGCCGGTCTTTTCTAAACGAATCCCGTTCAGTCAGCCGCCTTTTTGTCTCATCTTCAAATTCCTTGCCCGTAACAACACGGATGACAGTATCAGCCTCTATCTTTCTCAACCCGGCTGTCTCGATAACAAGATCCAGGGCTTCGTCCCAGTAAACGTTATCGAGCTTCATCGTGATCTTGCCTTTGACCGAATCGGAAATAATAATGTTTTTTGAAGATACCTCGGCAAGGATACGTACCACGTTCCTCACGTCGGCATCCATGAAATCAAAAGACACTTTTGACGATTCTTTTTTTCCGGATTGGGCAAAGCAAAATAAGGGTATGATCAGAAGTAACAGAAGAAATAGTACTGTCATTTTTCTCGTCATATTCCACCCTTTACTTTTTCGTGGGGATATCAACCGCAATTTTCTTTAACTCCCCTTTTGCCTTGTATCCCAGCATAATGGCGCTGGCTGTTACATCCATCACCCACAGATTCTTATTCAAATAGTCCCCTTTGCGGAAGAAAACTCCCTTACCCTGCGAATCTTCCATCATGGCTATCATGCCGCCGGTACCGCTTTTTATTATACCGACCAGGCGCAATTCTTCGAGCGTATAGTCAAGTTTATCGATCTTCTCCGGCTTTGCCTTGGCAGTCTTATTGCCAGTCGATGCCTTAACGTTCATTCCGCGCGACGTTTTCGCTTTCAGAAGAAGAATTGGCTCGAACGGGTTTCGCGAAGTCTCCGGGCTAAAGGCGAAATCCTCGACATCATATTTTGGCACACTGTCCTTACCCGGTTTGCCCGTCTGGCTCGCTGCAGGTTTTGCCGGTACCGACGCACCCGGTGCAGGATCGGCAGGTTTCACGGGTTGAGACACCTTACCCGATTTTTCCTCTATCGCCTTCGCGGGCGTTTCCTGGCCCGGTTTTGCCGCCGGCGCGGACACCTTGGCTACCTGGGCGTATGATCCCGATACCCCAACCACCAGGCACACAAAAATTATGATCAGGCTACTTAGTCTTTGGCGGTACATTTGCCTTGGGTGCTCCTTTTGCGGGCGCGGCTGGTTTGACCGGCTCCCTCAGGTACATATACGCGTTTGCATCACAGGTGCCTTCAATGGTGATATTGTTAGGCAACCCCTTTGCCTCAAGCGTGAAGTCAGCGATACTTATAATCCGTTCCTGTTTTCTTACCCCGTCAAGAAATGACGCCAGATTTGAGAATTTTCCCTGGAACTTCATTTCGAAGGGTAATTCGGAGTAAAAGTCCTTGTTTCTGATCAGCTTTGGCTCGAATTGCTTGACTTTCAGCCTCGACTCTTCGCTGACCAATGTTACGCTCCTTAAAAGATTTGGTATGTCCTTGGTTTCAGGAAGCTGCCTTAGCACCTCCTGCATCACTTCCTGCATCTTTGCATATTCCTGCCGGTGCTTTGCTATATTCTTCTTTATGTCTCTGAGCTTTTCGACCTCGACCCTGAGATCCTTCGCTTCCTTGGCCAGTCTGGCCTTCGTTTCAAGCTGAGGTGTCATCACAAAATAATACAGGGCGCCCACAAAGACGAGAACGAGCACTACCATTACGATAAGCACATACTTCTGCGGTATCTTCTCTATCTTCTTTCCCAGGTTTTTTGGGTCGATTCCGAGATTCATAGCGACATATTCCCCTGGACGATAAATTTCTTAACCACCAGTCCCTCTTCCGTGACATCCTGGATGCTCTTAAGTTCTACATTTTTCATGTAGGGCAACTGTGTAATGTTTTCCATGAATTCGGAAATGGACTCGTTGACAAGCGATCTGCCCTCAATTTCGAATTTATCGCCTTTTTTCTTAAAGGTCTTGAGCCACACACCTTCCTTCATTGTGGTTGACAGGTCATACAGCGAGCGCGCGGCAAGGGCCCGGCCGGCCTTTAACTGGTTGACCACCTTGATCCTGCGCTCGATCTCTATTTTTGCCTGCTGCATCCTCTGGTATTCCTGATAGATCTGCTGCAGACTTGCAATCTCCGCCTTTGCAGACTGAATATTGCGTTTGGAATCATTTATGTTGCCCTGATTGTAAAAATAGACCGCCCAAAACAATATGTTCCCTATGACAAGCATCAATACGAAGGTAACAAGATGGGTTTTAAGAGCACTTGTTTTCGTCTTCCTGTAAGGTAAAAGATTTATTTTTATCATGTCATACCATCACAGATCCAGTACCCTGGTGGACAGGTACATGGGAACCACCATCGCTTCCTTGAATTCCTCGTACAAACCCGGACTGCCGTCCTGGATCAGCAGGAAGGGATCGACAACCTCGACGGGTATCCCCGTCTCATCGACTATTTTCTCTTTGATCCCCGGCAGTAAAGATGACCCGCCGGTAACAAATATCTTTCCAATATTTTCTTTCGGTTTCGTCGCAAGATAGAACCGGACCGTCTTATTGATCTCCGATGAAATGTTAAAGATGAAATCTTCAAAAAGGTATGTGACGTCGGCATCTGCCGTGATCTTCTTCTCTTCGGCGTCCTTATACTTTACCTTGATGGATTTCTGGATCTGGCTTGTGAGGTATTTGCCCCCCATCAGGATCTCACGCGTGAATTCGATATTCTCGCCATTCAAGATCGCTATGTTCGTGACCGATGCGCCGATGTCGACGATAAGCACCGAATATTCCTGCGGAGCATATACCTGTTCGACGACATTGGATACCCCGAACATATCGACGTCAAGTAGCTGGAGGCTCAAGCCCGCCATATTAAAAGTCGCTATATACGCATCGACGATCTCCCTCTTCACTGCCACTATCTTGACATTCATCATGCTTGGCTTTTCCGTGTCCGGTCCGATAACGGAATACGTATAATAAATATCCTTCATGGGAAAAGGAATGGCGTTCTCAACCTCGACGCTTATCATATTTTCTAGCGCGTCCCCTTCCATGAGGGGCATACTTATCTTTTTCGAAATGACAGAATAGCTGGAGAGTGCGCAGGCCGCGTTTTTCGATTTGATATTGTTTTCCTTGAATATGTTCTGGATCTCCTGCGCGAGAAAGTCGATATCTACGATATGGCCGTCGCTTATAAGTTCCTGCTCATATGTCTTCTTGACGATGTTGCGGATCGAGAAGATACCCTTGTCATTGCCGAGGCTGCAGACCTTGATCGAAGTTGTTCCGATATCAATGCCGGCAAGTTCATCGATCTGCTTGATTATAAAACTGCTGAACATTCCCGACTGCTTTATCGATGCGAATACATTTCTTTTCGTCTTATATTTCTTTTGTTTGGTGTCACTGACTTCCACCGGCGGTGCATCTTCTTCGAAGTGCACGGGGGCTTGCGGTTCGGCAACGGGCGTTTCCGTTGTGCCTAAACCGGCAGCCTGTGAAGCGTTTGCAAACATCGGGTCGACGGGGCCCGGACCCTCTGTGAAAGACTCCCCGGCCGGTTCATCCGTAAAAGCTGCCGGCCCGGCTGCGTATGCCTTTCCTTGAGGTGTTGACGAATCGAATGCAAGGATAAAGACGGGAATCCCGAAAAGCAGTGTTGTTATCCCATACAGCCAATAGCTTTTCCCCAGCCGTTCCGCGATGCTTCCCCACACGTTTATAATCGAGTAAATATTGATGGGGAATATCATCATCCCCAGGACATTCCACGCCGATACGTCACCGCATCTGCACATAAGGACCATATTGTAAATAGGAACAAGATAATGCCAGAAGGGCGAACCCAGGTCGAACTTTTGTCCGATCTTGTACAGCACATAGCTCATTGCAAGATAGATTACGACAGGCAGTATAAACACTAAGGTCCCAAACGCTTCAAGTGGATTTGCCATGATCACCTTATTTAAAATTTACACGCCTTAATTCAGGCCGTATAGCACCATTAAAAAAACTACTTTGTCTTACCCGATCTCAACGCTATGTTCGACCACTTCACCGGATAAAACAACGCGCTCGATAAAATTAATACTTACCTGGAAGCGCGATTTTTTACCTCTATCATTTTGACAAACTATCAAAAGGTTATTTTTTTGTCAACATAATTTTTTGGTGTTAGATCAAATATTAATCTACATTCGTCACGTTTTCTTTGTAACACTCTGATATTACAAGGTAAAGGAAGGTTAAAGAAAAGTATTAAAAATTTATAATTTTTGATAATGATCAATAAAATCAACAGATCATCTTTCGTGCGAGAGAAATTCCTTGAATGATTTATTTTTGCCCATCGGGTGGCTTTGTTTCCTCGGATGGTTTCGGAATATCGACTTTGACCGGTTGAATCGCGGTACCCGACTTACCGTCATCGATCTTGACCTTGAACGTTTTTTCCCCGTAATCGCCGTCGGTGATCTGCCATGTGACAAGGCCCGTTTGGGAATTTATCGTCATGCCCTGCGGTGCATCCTCGAGCGTGTACGAAAGGGCATCCCCGTCGGGGTCGAAACCTTTGACCTGATACGTGAATGTCTTGCCGTCAAAGCTTACCTGCTTGGATTCCGCGACCTGGGGAGGCATGTTGTTGATCATGAAATCCAGAAACCGCGCCTGGCCCGGTTTATCGCCTTCGACCGGGGTCACCTTGACCCCCACCCTGTCAGCACGTTTGAAACCGCTTAGCCGGTCGGTGCCATCGCCTGCAGGCTGTCCGTTGAGGGTCCATTCAAATTTGTACGTAACCTCACGCCCGTCCGTTCCGGTCGCCTTGTCAATGACAACTTTGATAATGGGCTTATTATCTGCCGTTTCAATCTGCAGTTTTGCCTTCGCCACCGCCATCTGGACATCACCTGCCGCCGCACCGTCCGCAACCGGGCCCTCGACCGGGCTTTTTGGCTGGCCTGCCGGGCGGCCGCCAACCGGCGCGGATGGACCCTTATAAAAATAATATGCCGTTATGCCCACAACAAGAACGAGAATAATGGCCAGAGCGATTACGAGAGGCCTGGAGCCCATCGGTTTAACAGGTTTGACCAGTTTCCCCGGGCGCCTGCCAGGCTTTCTGGCGGCGGGCTTAGTAGGCATACAGGACTTCTATATTGACGCGCGAGGTGCTGCCCTGCTGTTGCGCATCTGTCACGATAGTATACAGGTAGGGGAACTGCTGTACCCGGATAAGAGAAGAGGCGTCGTCAACAACACCGCTGCCGAGGTCAAGGGCGACGCCCGTCATGTCTGAATTGCCCGTAACGGTATCGATTATCTTCATGCTGACCACGTACGGTTTCACCTGGTCAGATTTGCCTTTCAGATTGAAGACGATATCGGGGCTCCCTACGACGTCCGTTGTACTGCTTGTTGCGGCGCATTTGCCGCCGTTTGTCCAATCCAATGTTGGGTTTGTCAGTTTCCAGTTGAAACAGGTATCTCCTCCTGCCGCAGGCGTGATCGAAGGGAGAACGGCGGCAGGTTTGACTAGCGCGGTAACTACGGCCGACAGGTTCGCCCCGGCAAGGACCTGGGGAAGAAGGTCTTTCGTGAGAACATCGATCGCACCCAGTGAGGCCTCTTTGGAACTCTGGTATTTTCTCTGCAGGCCCGAGACCTCGGTCCCTGTCAGTGCAAAATACATCACCGCGGCAAATATTCCCGCTGAGACGGAAACAACGATGAGGGCCATAACCAGGGCCATACCTTTTTCCCTTCCATATTTGTTCAGACCATGCTGATGCATCATTGCATCTCCTGTATTCATCAATAGAGGCTCTTCGGTTTCACCACGAGTTTGTATGTGTTCCAGCGATAATATTTCCAGGCTGTTGCCGATGACGTGTCCAGGGTGGCGAGATTAACGGTCGTTCCCAGGGACACCGACGGCCCGACTGTGACCGAAGAGCTCGCCAGCTCAGACTTAAAAGACGTGTCCTTTGTGCCTTCGTGGGCAAGTATATAAATGTCGACCTCTTTGACCTGTACCTTGATCGTATATGCGTCAAGTCCAGATATGTCGTTCACTGTCTGGTCCGGAATACCGTCGAGATTCGTATCAAGCCTGAACACGACCTGCATGTTCGCAACGCAATCCATCAGGGCATACGGACTATTCGTGTCACCGATGACATTCTTATAAAGGGTCCCTGTACCCGGGGCACAATTGGGATTTGCCGTTGCCGGGATCCCGACATAATAATCCGCCCTCGCGAACGGCATAGTCGGGGCCGTCGTGCCCATGCCGAATGCCAGAAAACGCTCGCCTTCACCTGTATTCGGCTGGTAATCCGTGGGAAGATCGGCCGCCGGGCCGGGACACTTGATCGCGTAAACACCGCCGGAAACAATTAGCGTTGAGTTGCCCCCTGATATAACGCGCGGCTTGATGATGATCATGTAATCGTTCGTCGTCATGTCGAGGTTGACGTCGTTCCAGTAGTGGCCCTTGGTCGATGTTATGTTCGTCCACTTGCCCGCGGCGCTGCCCATCCCGACCGCCGGCGACCGTATGACGAGATAATCGGAATTCTGGACATACCCGGCCGTAGATACGGTATTTGCGTGTTGTATCGCTCTTGGCACATTGGGTGTATTATTGAACTGCAAGGCCGGATCGGTCGAGGCCTCCGTGTACACGCTTAGGGTGCTCTTGAACGCGTCGGCGAGTCCGAATCCGGCGTTCGACACGTCGTTTCTTAACATCTCAAGGCCAAGGGCCGCCTCGAACTGGCCTGTCACAATGCCGGCCTGTTTTTTCTGGCCTGTCACCAAATGCTGGAGAAGCTGACTCGAGAGTGCCATCACTATCCCCAGGATGGCAACGGTAATGAGTAGCTCCAGAAGGCTGAATCCTTTACAATCCCTCGTCATGCTCACATCCTATATATCCGTGCTGATCACGGACGCGGCATCATGCCGGTGTGTTATGTTCTTGAAGACCCACGTAACAGCTACCTGGATCGCAACACTGCTCGAAGATATCGAGGTCGGTGTCCATGTTATAGTGTAACTGATATCAAAATTCCTGATCCTTCGTGTTTCCGGGCTTGTGATAGTGGCAGTGCCACCCTTCACCTGGGAGAAGTCGGAATTCCGCAGGGTTTCCATGGCAGATTCCCCGATACGCATGGCTTCATGGCGCATCTGGTTCTCCATGTTTATCCGTATATAATTCGTAATCCCGTCGAGCATCGCCATAAGGCCGATAGACATTACGAGCATGGCGACAAGAAGCTCGATAAGGGTAAACCCTTTTTTATTGCTGTGAACAATCAGCTTCACTGCAACCCCCCCCGCTTTTGATCTTTCCCGTGCGTATACGCGTCGGGGAAATGACAATACAGTTCGTGATATTCCCCGTCTCCGTTTTCCCGGCCCTCAGCATGCATACCGTACCCGTCGTTACCGCGTATCCCCTCGAGTCAAATGTCGGCACCAGGGCGATCGGCGTGGTCGTGACCGGTTCATTTGTCGGCGTCGCGTTGGACCATGTAAATGGAGCCTCCGTCCTGGCAAGCCGTATCGTATCGGTAGGAGAAGCGCTTGGCAGGTTGTCCCCGTTCGTGTCTTCGAGTACCCGGTACGCGTTATTTGCCAGGCCGAACTGCATGAAGTGCATCCTGTTAGTATTCATTGCCATTACGCGCATGCTTGACAGGTCAGAAAAAATACGCCTCGTCTGGTTCTGGATCCTGCTCATTCGCACGAACTCACTCACGTTCGGCACGGCTATTGCCGCAAGGATGCCGATCATCCCGATGGCAATCAGAAGCTCGATGAGCGTAAAACCCGATTTCTTTTTCATCGTTCCTTCATATGCAGTATTTTTCTGAGCGGTTTCGGCGGGCCTAGCAACGAAAAACCGCCGCCGCTTATACCCTGGCCGATCGCCATGGCCCGGCCGGACTCGAGTGTAAGGGCTGACGCCCCACTTGACGTTTTCAAACTGGGTGTGGCTATCTGGCCCGTAGACAGCTGGGTGACTACCATCCCCGCTAGCGCTGTCAGGGATGGAGGGCCGCCGTTGCTGTAATTGACCGCCCAGAGATACGTATAGCCTCCCACCGAGCAGACATCGCTCGAGGGTGAGCTTGTCAGGAAATATATAACCCCGTTATAGGACGCAACAGGCTGCGTAAGTACCCGGTGCGCTTTGTACCCCGTCTCGGGGGACGGGAAGCTGATATACCAGCCCAGTTTGGAACTGGGCAGGGCCGACGACGAACCTACCGCAAGATTGCCTGTCGTGACAGTCGTCCCGCAGTTCGGGTCGAGCGTATTCGTCACGCCGTTGTAGCAGGGTTCCGTGATACCGTAAAATGCCTGTTGACTGTCCGGGTCATCGAGAAGGGCCCCATCGTTCAAACGGTAATAATACCGTCCCGTCCCGAAATATATCCAGAACTTCCCGGTCGGCTGGGCCTTCCGGTCCTGCAGTTTGGACAATGCCGTAGTAACAGGGCCGATATTATCGATCAGCTTGCTTACCGACCAGTTGCCCGGGAGAGGATCGCCCTTGGTGAGCACCCGTATGACACCCCCCTTTGTCCAGGTGGTCGAGTCGAGCTTAGTGTATCCCATGTAGAGAGCGTCATCGGTATAATTGCTGAACGATGCGGGGTTGCCCCTGTCGACATCGATCACCGAACTGGCGAGGGACCCGCCGAAGGCGTTCGTTATACCGGTATCGATGGTCGTATATGATGATTTTGAACCGGTGTAAAGATCTAGAACAAAGAGTTTCAGGTTCTGGTCGGAGGAACCCATGAACTGGTGGTACGTGGTATTGATGGGACCGGTCGGCCCGCTCGCGAATACCACGAACCATTGTCCGTTCTTGCTGTTTCCTTCCTTGGTGCCGTCGCCTATCCTTACGATCGCGGGACCGGTCGTCGAAAAACCGAGGGCGGGGTTCGAAAACTC
>CAIQJW010000189.1 GCA_903872255.1 uncultured delta proteobacterium
GCAAATATCTCAGTACCCGCATTCACCGAGTCCCTAGCGCTGACGAGGGCCTTCTCCCAGGCATGCATTTCGCAACAATATAATATCTTCTTGATCCTCTCCTTGATGAACAACCGTTGGAAACTATTGTAATAAATATGCCCCATGAGCCCCACATGACCAGCGAAAGATGAATACCAATCGTCTTTGAAAATGTCATAAACATTGCTCCCCTGCAATGAATTGAGTCGGGCAATATTCTTTTCCACAAATTTAAATTTTATGGCCATTGACAGCATTGAGATGAGCGATTGCAACAGGGACCACCAGGTGATGAATTCTTCCAGGAAAAACAATGTTTCCCCATTCTTGATGAATTCCCTGGCATATGCAATCGACATGTCAAGCGACATGGAATTATTTTCAACATACATACATACCCATAAAACCTTCACCCCATCCACTCGTAGCTTATCCTGGAGGCCGGAATAGTATTTATTTGCAAAAACGCCATTATCAGCCGACGCTTTATCGATATTAGGGTAATAGGTGATGATGGCAATATCGCTGTCTGCAGTTATTTGCCGGCCTCTCAATTGTCCTAGCTTGCTCTTAATCTTCGACATCCTCATGGCGATGGAAAGAGCAACGAAACAATTATGTGCCAAATGTTTCATAAGAGGAATTCGTTGGAATTCCCGGAAATATGATTTGATGTCTGAATCTTTCCTTGTCGGCATTATCCGAAAACTTATATGATTATTTCCGGCGTGGTTACGCAGGGCATTTTTCAATTTATCACTTCTGCAGCCGAAATATATGGTGTTTATGTCCTTTTCTGCAAGGAGTCTCAGGACAGTCTCAAACTGCACGAGTTTCTGAAATGAATCCGTCTTGAAGGTGTTCTTTTCGGCAATAAGGCTGAACCACCAGGCAGAAGCCGTGTCATCGATTGAAAAATATTCTTTTAAGGTTTTCCCCCGTATTAGATGAACCCGTGACAGATTTGAAACGAATTCTATATATTTCCCTCTCAATTGTTCGGCTGTTTCATTGACCAGTCTTGCGGTATTCAAAACGTCCAGAGTATATACTTTGCCGGGATTTATAGTGCGTGCGACGTCTCCAATCTTCTTTGTATCTGAAGTAAGCGGGAACAGTGACACGCAACCTGCCTCTTCAGAAAAAACTTTGCCTATATTCTTCTCATCTATTGAGGAATCGAAAATAACCAGGCAATTCATTTTGCACCCGATAAGGTGAAGGTATTTGAGGTTTTATAGAACATTTCAGAAGTATTACAGATAGTGTCGATAGAATTCAGTCTTCAGTTCGTCAAAGACCTCGTTCCCCTCGGAATCGAATCTTTCTGCCTTTCTGATGAGATCAAACTTCTCCCGGGGCATTTTTGCATAAAGCGGAAATGTTCTCTGAAGACCTTTCAACTCGTCGTACGTTATCGAATTCATCTTCAGGGGTACTGCGTCGAGTAGTTGATGGACCTTGTCGTCCCTGTTCAGATACCCTTTCTCGAGACAATATTCATACAGTCTCGTACCCCTGTATGGAGTGAAGAGATAGACGTTCATGGTGGCAGGATTGATCTGCCTGTTGACCTCAATAGTGTCGAATATCAGTTCCCGGGTCTCATCGGGAAAACCTATGATGTTGTTCACGGTATACGCGATCCCCTCTTTCTCCACTATCCTGAAGGCCTCCAGCATCCGCGCATTAGTATAGTTCCGGTTGAGGACCCTCGACCGGAACTCCTCGTTGCCGTGTTCGATCCCGAATTGCATGTTCTGACAGTTCATATCTTTCAGAAGCTTTATCTTTTCCTCGGTAACGGTTTCGGGTCGGGATTGGCACCAGAAGGGAAGTCCGATCTTACTGTACCGCGTGGCAAATTCATGAAGTTCTTCCATGGGCTTCGCAAGAAAGGACTCGGCGTTAAAGTTTATATAGTCGGGTTTGTATTTCTCAACGAGGTGGTTTATCTCCTCTATGACGCGTTTCACATCCTTCCGTCTATAATAGTTCCCGCAACCCTGTTCCTTGAAGAGCCTGCGCAGATGGGGCGCCTCACAATAAGTGCAGTCGTAGGGGCACCCCCTGTCTATCTCGACATGGATCATCGTATAGATCTTGCCCTGCATAGGGCGAAAGAGTCTCTTTCTATCGAAGATATCATAATCAATATATGGGAGTCCGTTGATGTCAGTGAGGGTTCTCATCGGGTTCCTGATCACCGTCGAGCCTTTTTTCACCCAGAGATTTTGAACGGACGAATAGTCGTCCCCAGCGCTGAGGCGCTCGCACAACTCCACCAGTGCATCTTCTCCTTCCCCGATACATATCATGTCGATGTGCTCCTGCCCTATAACCTCTTCAGGAGAGAAGGTCACGAAAACACCGCCCGCGATGACGGGTGCACTGTAGTCCTTTATGGCGGCAAGAAGAGATTTGCCCAGATCGTAGGTATCCTCCACAAGCGTGATGGCGATCAGGTCGGGGCGGTAGCTTTCGACCATTGCGGCAAGATCCTCGTACATGTCCGATTCCTTGTAGAAGACCCCCTTCTCCTTATAGCTGAAAGGCCTGAGTTGAAGCAGGTCGACCTTTTTCTGCTCGAAGTTAGTCTCCTCCCAGTTGTAGTATGTCGTGTCGAACAACTTGACATCGAAACCTTTTTGCTTCAGGCAGGGCGCGAGCAGCGACAGATTGATTGGCACCAGTGTGGCCATCTCGGTATTGGGGTAAATAAAGAGCACTTTAAACATTAAACCATCCCTGGATTATGTATTTGTCGTCAGGGGCCGGTCATCCCAGTCCTGATACCTGTCAGACACGGTCCTGTCCTTCTCCAGCACCGCCCCCCAGAAACCTTCGAAATCGGTTCTTCTCCAGAACCAGGCGAGGACATTGCTGACAAGAAGCCATCGCCTGGGATACTGGTAATATATATGGCTCGATACGACATTCCAGCCCGAATGTAGGAACAACAAACTCCAGTCTTCCGGGCTTAATTCGAAAATATGCTCGTCCTCTGCAAATATCGGCCCCGAAGATCCGTGACGCACGTGATGAAGCCCCACACGGCTCTGCTTGAGATAAGGAACGGTAATCAGCATCCTGTCACACCTTGATCTGACTGCAAGACGCCGGAAGAACATGGCAGGATCATGAAGGTGTTCCACCATTTCGAAGGAAGTGAAGAGGTCAATCTTCCTTTCTCCAAGGTCGAGGTCCTCGGCACGACAGAGCACCCCGTCCAGACCGCGCTGCCTGATCTTTTCAATGGCACGTGGATCAAGGTTAACGCTTACCGTATCGAGCTGAAGATTCCCTCCCGCCAAGGCCTTTAAGTAAAGCATATGGGTGCCGGCGGAATCGCCTATATCAACCACGGTCGCCGCATTCGAGACCACGCTCTTTAACATCTCGAGCATCAGGCGGCACTGAAAGGCTTGCAGTGTTCTCCGTTTCAGTTCGATGTATGCGTCAAAGACATCCTTCTCACTCTCTTCCTGTCGGGAAATATCGGGAATGATCTCTCTAAGGCGGGCCACAAGATCTTTCAGGCCATTCTGCCCGTAGGTCATTCTGATCGACCACGCACTAACGCCCTCAAGAAGTGAGTTTATGTCGATACCCAACACCCGGGCAACTGCCTTGACAGCTGATCTCATCTTTGATCGTCCATGATTCTCTGTATGGTTCCGACTACCTTCGACATGGCATCCCACGGGCCCACACTGAGTCGTGTGTAATTCTCAAGACCATCGATGTTCAGCATGCCCCGAACCAGGACCCCATCCGATGCTAGTGCCTCAAGAATAGGCGTTTTCAACGTTCCAAAATCAACGTGGATGAAATTTGTCATGGTTCGGATCACGGAAAAACCGATATCGATGAAAAAGTCTTCGAGACGCTCTCGTCCCCTGACGGTCTCCCGCGCATATTCTTCGGCAAGATGCCAGTTATCGATGACTTTGCACGCCATCAGAAGACCAAGGGAATTGACCTCGTACATGGGACGAAACCTTGTCAGAAGGGAAATGACATCCCTGTGTCCCAGGGCATACCCGACACGCAGGCCTGCCATACCGGCAACTTTCGAAAACGTCCTTGCCACTATGATATTGGGATGATCAGCCATAATCTCCAATGCCGTGTAAGGACAAAAACCGTAATACGCCTCGTCTATCAAAAGAGGAACGCGATGCTGCGCCGCCGCATCGGCTATCCTGCAGACGGCATCGTTCCCGAGATAGGTCCCCGTGGGACTGTTCGGGTTAGCCATTATGATCAGCGCGGTATCCTTATCGATGAGGCCCATGATTTTTTCGGCATCGGTCTTCAGGGTCGAATCATAGCTAACACCCGCCATTCGTGCACCGAAAAGACCTCCATATACGGTAACCATTGCAAAGGTAGGATCAAGATAGATAACCCTGTCACCGGGATTTACGAAGACTTCGAAACAATGACGAATCGCCGCATCGGAACCTGCGGTGAGAAGGATATTATCTATCTCCAGATTATGAAAACCTGCCAGCCTTTTATATAACGGGAAAACCTCGGGATAGGCCTGCACCATCTCCTCGCTTATGCCATTGATGAATTCCTTCCAGATCACCTGCGGAAAAGGCGAGATCCGTTCATTCTTGTCCAGGCGTAATTTTTCGAGCCGTGTGGCCTCGTCGGGTTTTACCCGCCAGACATCTTCGATCTCTTTACGATATCTTATAAACGAGCTCATTGGTTATGTTTGTCCATCCTTCACTTGAGGAGCTTCACTATCTGTGTTGTCCTCCAGGGGCAGCCTTTACATGCCGCCACCTCGTGAGACCTACCTGCGCGGTGATGCTCCCTGGCCTCCTTAACGAGCGGGTCCTGCCATGAGGACAAGACCGTTCGGGTCCTGACATTCCCCGGAGACAGAAGCCTGAAATCGTCATTGTTGCACGCCATGATGGTACCGTCCCATTCAATCGTCATGCGTTGCCAGAGTTGTGGACAGGCCCAATCATCCCGGACAATATCGATGTTTCTTTCGATTACTTCTTTGAAATCAACAGCGCCCACTTCATCACAGCGCGATGACCAGAACCGCGTATAATCCTCCATATCCAGGCCCGGCAACCTCACGGTCTGCACACGCACTTTGGGATTCGGGTATCCCCTCTCTCCCCTCAAGGCCATAAGCTTTTCAATGTTCTTCAGTATACGATCGTACTTAGCTCCCCGGCGTTCCCGTTCGAAGGATACGGGGTCGGTACCGTCCACTGAGACGGAGATCCTGTCGAGACCGGCGTCCATGAGCCTTAAGGACATGTCTTCAGACAAAAGCATCCCGTTCGTGTTCATATATATGTCGAGGACCCCTTTTGACTTGGCATAGGCGACCATCTCGACCACCTGAGGATGCAAAAGCGGCTCTCCACGATAGCTCAATTTTACTCCCCAAAGTTTTCCCTCTTCTCCTTCATCGATGATCTTCTTAAAAAGCTCCATCTCCATGTCGCCCATCTGGTCCTTTGTCAAAAGAGGCAGCTTATCGCAAAAAGTGCATCGGAGATTGCACCGGTTCGTTATTTCGATGTCCAGATGCATGGGGAAATCGCGAAGAATAAACCCCGCCGGGTTCTCCAACCAACACCGTCTATATTCGACATACTCCGCGGTGCTCTCCCGCGGTACCGAACTGCCGCTCAAAGAGGTGAAATTAGCGTTACCAAAGGCTTTTATTGCGTGTTCAGTCATGCTCACCTGCTATATCGTAGGGGGAAAATGCCTCGGAAAATCCGTTTTGCCTCAACCAGTATTCGACTCCGGGAACCTGCCATTCAAAATCGATGTCGCATCCACCTGTCTGTTTGAGGGGATAAATCTTCTGTCCCATCCATTTTTGTGGAAGCAAACCTTCCTCCAGATTTTCCAGGCACCGCGGCCTCACAATGGATACGCAAACGTCCGCAAACCACACGTCGCCCTGAGAATCGCGATCGCAATTCAAGGTGGCCGGGTCTCCGAAGGTTTCAAAAGGAACGAAGGGGTGCAAAAGCCCGTCGCTTCCGATCTTGCGTGCGCGTAAAGGGCTCCACATATTGTAGCATGAGACAGTGACCGCAGAATCCAGTCCGGGATTGGCGCGCAGCGCCTTAATGCCCTCGTCGATCGTCGATGACAGGATGGTGGCGGCGTTGCAGAACAGAAGAACCATAAGTTCCAGCGACTCTCCCTGCGGTAAACTTTCCTTGATGACCTTGTAACCGTGAACGTAGGCATGCTCTCCAAGGGCGTTTTTTGACGCCAGCTCCGGCGGTCTAATAATAATCTCCGCTCCGTGTTTTCTTCCAGCCTCCATGATGCGCTCATCGTCGGTAGATACATAAACCTTGTCTACGCTTTTTGCGTTCAGAGCCGCTAGCAATGGATATTCCATGAGTGGCCTGCCCAAAACAGGGTACAGATTTTTACCCGGAAAGCCTATGCTGCCTTTTCTGCCAAGTAATAGACCTGCTATCATCGTTCAAGTCCTTTCTTAAATATTGAATTGAGCCGGTCACGAACACGATCTGCAATGAAGCGAACGTCTTCCTTTGCAACACCCATAATCTCCGGTTTAAGATATATAACCATAACAGCCATGAAGGTGTACACGATACCTGACAAAACGAATTCGTAAACTGTCCGCCCCGGTAAAATATGCCTGGCGCCAAGTGCGGACAGATAAGCAAAACCAATAAAAATCAATATACATGACGCCTGATTCATCAAATACCGCCAATAGTTGAGGCGAAGCAATCTAGCGTTAAAGTACAATTGAACATTAACGGCAACTATGTTTATGGCCACCATCTTAACAGCCAATCCGGTAGCACCATAATTTAGTCCATACTTCTCAACAGGAGCGATCATAAAATAGGTAAATGGCAAACTAACAACAGAAAAGATCACTGATATATTTCTATACAGTCGTGTTTGTCCGGTGGCGTAAAATAGCGAACTCGTCAACTGTCCGTATGTCTGATGTATGGGATACAACGCCATGATGGCAACCGCCGCGGCGCTTCCCTGGAAGGCGCTTCCCCCAACGATCTTCACAACATCCTGAGCTTGGATCATAATAAAACATGAAAAATACGCTGCTATGGCATACAGGGTGGGTATATAGCGTTTAAAAAGCCGCCCCATTTCACTCAAATCGTTCGTGCCATGGAGAATTGAATATTCTCTCATTAGTAGCGGCGTCATGGCACTGGTAAAAAGCAGGCAGATGGCTCCAATCTGATAGGACAGACTGTAAAAACCTTGCTGTATACTCCCTCCGTAGTATTGCAGCAACCACCTATCAAATATACCTTCCACCAATCCGACCAGAGCAACAACA
>CAIQJW010000190.1 GCA_903872255.1 uncultured delta proteobacterium
CGTAAATCGTAAATCGTAAATCGTAAATCGTAAATCGTGAAGAGAAAAAAAACTGTAATTTCATAGAGAAGGACGCTGGATTCCGGCAAGCCGGAATGACGAGGCGGAAGGATTCGGCCGTATCTTTCCCCCTCCCAGCTTACGCTTCACGCTTCACGATTCACGCTTCACGCTTCACGATCATAAATAGTAGTGCCTTACCGGTTTCAGGTCGTTCTTGAGCTCGTATATCAGCGGTTTGCCTGTCGGTATCTCAAGGGTTGGTATCTCTTCGTCGGATATATTGTCGAGATGCTTGACCAGCGACCGCAGGCTGTTTCCATGCGCTGCCACTATTATTTTCGCACCGCGGGCAAGTATCGGCACGATGGTGTTTTCCCAGTAGGGGAGCACGCGAGCGCCCGTATCTTTCAAGCTTTCGGCTACGGGGAGTTCTTCCGGCATCAGTGCGTCATATCGCGGGTCGTTGCCGGAAAACCGCTCATCGGTGCGTTCGAGAGGCGGCGGCGGGACGTCGTAGCTTCGCCGCCAGACACGCACCTGCTCGTCGCCGTATTTTTCGGCTGTTTCGGCCTTGTTGAGGCCCTGCAGCGCCCCGTAATGCCGTTCATTGAGCCGCCAGCTTTTCCGCTGGGGTATCCACATCCGGTCAGTCTCTTCGAGGACTAACCATAGTGTCCGGATCGCCCTTTTCAAGACGGAGGTAAATGCGACGTCGAATACGAACCCGGCATTCTTAAGCGCTATGCCGGCCGCCCTGGCTTCCTCCATCCCTTTTTCAGACAGGTCGACATCTGTCCAACCCGTAAATCTGTTCTCAAGATTCCATTGACTCTCGCCATGACGCAGCAAAACCATACGTATCATAGAAAAATTCTCCTTTTTACAATTGATCTACCCGGTAACCCTCTTTTTTGAGAAGCTCGATGATACCCTCATCTCCGACCATATGTCCAGCGCCCACAACGACAAATACCCGCCCCCCGGACCGAAGGTATGTTGATATCTTTTTAGCCATGTTCCGGTTCCTGTCGGTCATGATCTTCTTGTAAACCTTCTTCAGGCTGGCATCGTTCTCAATTGACCTCGTAAGGATGGATGCCATGCGGTCGCTATCGCCCGTTCCCCAGGCGGCCATCAGGGCATCGACCTGCTCAACCATGGACCTCAGGTCTTTTACCGTATAGAGCAGAAAAGATTCCTGCTCGCCATCGGGCAGGTCCGCGAGAAGGGAGATCTGGTACTCTATGCTTTCAAGCTCAACTATTTTCTTCTGCCCCGATGCCCGGGTCAGAAAATACTTATCGATGCCGTAATTGGGGTCGTACCCTGACCGCATCATCTCCAGCGATGACATCGTTATCCCGAGGAACCACGGCTTCTGACGGTTAAATACGATCGCAGGCAACCCCAGGCGGGCCGCTTCTTCCGTCACATATGCGTACGTCTGCCGGGATACATGATCGGCAATCGAATCTTTCGGCTCGTAGAAACCGGCCTGGCGAAGCATCTGAAATGTCCCGGGACCGACATTGTTGATATCCGCCTCGACTGCGAGCGTTTCGCATCTGTCGAATGCCTCCTCGATAACCTTAGCCAGGGGATATGCATCCTTTTTCATAAAATGTACGGAGCCGAGAAGGTAAACGGTGGAGGTGCTTGAGGTCGCCCTCCAGAGGAAATGTTTTTCGGCCGCCCGGCCTGCTTGAGGTGCGACAAGGCATACGAGGAAAATAACTGTGAACAGGAATGATCGACAACGGTTAATTTTCATACAATCTCCGGATCTAACATTCAACTATTATAACAGAGCAGGCCCTGCGGGGGAAGACGCCCGCGTGAAGATTGGCCCTGCTTTCCTGATGCCTGATCGAGCTTCTTAAGGTCCTCGATGCGCTGCACGGTCTCGGGGTGTGTCGAAAACACGCCGAGACTAAGGGTTTCGGGATGACTCGAATCGATCTTCTGAAGAATATCCTGAAAAGGCCCGGTCCCCTTTCCCAGGGCGATGAGGAGCGATCCCGCCTCATTGTCGGCTTCGCGTTCAAAATCGCGTGAATACCCGTTTTCTATGAGCAATGCGGGGAGAAATGATGCGAAATTGGCGATGGATGTGACATCTCCGGTAAGCAGGGTCACGAGGAAGAATATCCCGGTGCTCTGCAGGATGCTCCGCAGGGCATGACGCCTTTCCACATGATTTATCTCGTGGGCGAAGATGGCCATAAGCTCGTCGTCATTCCCCGAGAGCGTGATAAGCTCGTCGGTGACAACGATTATGCCGGACGGAAGGGCAAAGGCGTTCGCGCCGAACCTCATTCCCTTGCGAAAAACAACCGTATAATTGTGCGCATTCCCCGGATCCATTCTGGATACGGTTTGTCCGAACAAAGACGTTACTTCTTCTTGCCGCTCCGGGTTGAGCCCGCTCGGCCTGAAAAATCTCTGGTCAAACATCCTGAGCGCCTGCTTGCTGGCCGAATTCGTTACGTGAAGCGGTATGGATTGAGCGGCGTAATTCGCCGCACGGGGTATGGCATAATAGACAAGCCCGACGAGGGCCGCGACGATAAGGAGCGTTGAGACCGCGACCGCCCTCCAGTGCGTCTCGAGATAATGGACCCGATTCCACGACCGGTTTATTCCCGCAGCCCTTTCAATGGCATTAACGGACTCGTGGTCATTCGTCTGGAGCAGCGATCCATTGGGAAGCCTGATGGAACGCTTTGTCCGGCCAAGGGCCGGATCGATCTCTATCGACCCGTACTCGGCGTTATAAAAATTACCCTGAACGTCATTCCCTATGACCAGTGCGATCCCGTCAAAGGTTACCCGAACGGGATATGCCCGGGATGTTTTTCCATCAAAATAGTCGGCGTTAAAATAGATCATAAGCCAATCTCTATTCCGATAAAATCGGTCGCTGCATCACCAAGAGCGCTCTGGTCGGATTCCGGCGACCCTCGAAAGGTATTGAGGTCCTGTATTGAAACAACGCTGAGATTCTGCATGATATATTTGAGCCTGCGTATCTTTGCCCACGGGACAAGGAGTCCCAGGGAAAAGATAATTGCGGCGATATTCGTTATCCTGATGAAAAGAAGATGGCGTGTCGCGAACGTGCTCCCGAATTGCAGGCTCCCTAAGCGGGTCCGGGACCAGCAATGGTTCATGGTTATCGCATATATGGCCGCCTGCAGGGTGTACAGGATCACTGCGCCGAGAGCATAAGTGAAGAAAAATGTATAGATCATATTGAACGTGCCGGGCGATGCCCCCGAACCCATCGATAGCCGGTCAAACCAGTACGAGCCGACCCAGCTGAAGAACATAAACGCCGCAACGCCCGTTACCGAGGCGAAAAAATAGGCCCTGTAGAACGGTCCCTTTTTTCCGGAAAAAGAACTCTGTGCCGTGCCGTAGGCAAGGTTATTCAAAAAGAACTTCTTTTTGTAGAATTGCCAGGCGGGGAAAAAAAGGAAAAGCGTGCAGGGGAGGATCCCCGCAAAAAGGAGGTATGTTTCATAGCTCTCCTTAAGGCGCCCCAGAAACCGAAAGCGTATGTTCCTGTATGACGTGTTGTGTGCGTTGAACCTGAGCGATTTGTAAACAAGGAACGGAAAGATGAAGCCGAAGACAACGAAAAGGCCTCCGGCAATGACGGGCTCGAATTTTTTTGTCGCAACGTATATTACGAACATGCCGGCAATGATCAAATTTCCCTTCAGTATCGCGGCAGGCCTTCCGTGGAACGAAAAAGGGTGCCCCGCGAGGCTGGTATTTGCCCAGATATACCGCCGGGTCCGCACCTTCGCCCAGGCCGCATATATACCAAAGGTAACTATCGTAAGGAAAAGATTGACTATCCAGATCCTGAAATATTCGCCCGCCGAGGCAGTGAACTCAAAACCGTAGCGCACTGAGGCCGCAGAGGTCTCGTCCGTCACAAGAGTGAGCGGCGAGCCGCACCGGGCACAATAAGCCGGCTGGTCTTCCGGCGTCGAATACTGGATTGAAACATTGCATTTGCCGCACACCATCCGCTTCACGTTCTTGAAGATCCCTCGCTTAAGTGACTATTATAAACGTGAAATAAAGAAATATAAACGGATTTCTGCCTCAAGCTCCCGGCAATTGTCGTGGTGTGCACGCGCCGTGTTCAGGATCGTTCGACAATCCCCGATTTCATACATATCTGAGGGTAGTAAGAAGAGTTTTTATGACGGCGGGCCTGAAATAGCCTTCCAGGTCTATTTGACGGGACCCCTCACCTGGTACGTCTTTTTCTTGAGAAGGGTGGTCGAGAATTCTTCGATCATGACCTGGCTTCCGGCCGGCTTTTGGTTCTCCGGCACGGGGATCTCGATCTCCTCTCCGGTCTCGAGCCTGATCTTATATAAAACCGACGCTGGCTGCTGGCTCGATCTCTTGATCGTGACGACGCTGCCTTTTATCAATCTGCCGGTCGGTCTCGGAGGGTCAAGGGCCGAGGCGTAGACGCCGATAACAACGAGGCAGATGATGGGGAGCCAGAGAAAGAGAAACCGCCTCATCCGCGTTTTGTCCGCATGCGCCTTTTTAACGGGCCGTTTCGTGTTCTTTGCTGCCATAGTCTCCAAACATAGCAAAACGGCATGCGGTTGTAAAGTAGTACCAGGATGACGGGATAAGGAAAAGGTGCTACAATGTCCTTATGTTTACCGTAGACCTTAACTGCGACATGGGGGAATCCTTCGGCGCATACACGATCGGCAATGACGCCGAGGCGGTAAAGTATATCTCTTCGGCGAATATTGCCTGCGGCATGCATGCGTCCGATCCCACCGTGATGAAGAAAACAGTTCTCCTTTGCAGGGACCATAATGTCATGACAGGCGCCCACCCGGGGTATCCCGACCTTCCGGGTTTCGGCCGGCGCCAGATCGAGATGGCAGACGATGAGATCATAGACGGCATTATATATCAGGTCGGCGCACTCAAGGCATTCACGGACCATTTCGGAATGTCCCTCCAGCACGTTAAGCTTCACGGCGCCCTGTATCATTACGCCCTGAAAAAGGAGAGCCTTTTTCTCGAAATTATGCAGGCGCTGCAAAAAACCTTCGGAGACATTGTTATTTTCACACTTGCGACAAGCGAATCGATCGCGTTGAAACGATCGTGTGCATCGGACGGCATCAGGCTCGCTCTTGAGGCTTTTCCCGATCGGGTATACACCGATGAAGGGGCGCTGATGCCGAGGATACATCCCGAAGCCGTTATCAAAGACCCGGAGACCATAGCGCGACGGGCGTTGACGATGATCAAGGACCGGGGTGTCGAAAGCGTGAACGGGCGCCGGATATATCTTGAGATCGATACATTGTGCATTCATGGCGATAACGCCGGGAGTATCAGGGCCGCCTCGCTTATCCGCGATCGTGCCCGGAGTGAGGGGATAATGATCAAGGCTTTTGGCGCCTGATCGGATCTATGGTTAAGGAACTATACGGGGAATCCGGCATCAGGATCATTTTTGGGGACATCATCGACGATGCCACCCATGAGATGGTCCGGCGTTTTTTCCTTCATTTCACATCGCTTCACATACCGGGAATAATCGATATTATTCCGTCCTTTCGTAGCTGCCTCATTCATTTCGATAACGACCTGGTCCGGTATGATGAACTTTGCGAATACATCGATACAGCTGAAGCTGACGGGAAAAACATGGTATTGCCTCAAGCCGAGCGACGGGAAATACCCGTCCGGTATGGCGGTGATTACGGTCCGGACATGGATTTTGTCTGTTCCTATTCGGGACTTGCGCCGGAAGAGGTCATCGAGGTCCATTCCGCGCAGATATATCGCGTCTACGCAATAGGTTTCATGCCCGGCTTTCCCTACATGGGGCCCCTCGACAGACGATTATACGTGCCGAGGCAGGCCACGCCGGTTCTCAAGGTACCTCAGGGTTCGGTCGGGATCGCACAGCTTCAGACCGGCATTTATCCCTTTGAATCACCTGCCGGCTGGCGCATCATCGGCAGGACAACGATGCGGCTTTTTGACCATACACGAGTGCCGTACAGCACCCTCAGTTTCGGGGATACCGTGAGGTTTGTCCGGGCATGATAACAGTTGTCAATCCTGCGTTTCTCTCGGTCATTGTCGATAACGGAAGGTTCGGTTACGGGTATATCGGCGTCGCACCGTCATCGGGCCTTGATCGCTTCGCCATGGCGATGGCCCGATTTGCTCTCGGAATGCCCGATAATGCCCCGGTCTTTGAGATCATGGGGGATGATCTTTCACTGTTATTTTCGGAGACGGTTACCTTTGCTATTACGGGAGCACGGGTAAAGGCGACCGTCGATGATGTGCCGGTTGAACCCTGGTGCGCAGTGAAAGCACCTAAAGGGAGCATCTTGAAGGTAGCGGAAGTTTTGGAAGGATTCCGATACTATATAGGGTTTTCGGGCATTATCGATATCGATGCGGTAATGGGCAGTTATTCAACGAACCTCGAATGCGGATTCGGGGGATTTCAGGGACGGCCGCTCATGAAAGGAGATATACTTAAATTTCGTGAGATTTACGATCCCATCGAACATGTCGGCATCCCGGACCTGCTGATCCCTTCTATGTGCGGGCCCCACATCCTGAGGGTCCTTTCCGGACCTGAAGCTGATAGGTTTGATCCCGCATCGGTAGAATTTCTATCCAACCGGAATGAAGCGGCCTTTTTCAAAGCCTCCCCACGTCTTAACAGGACAGGCATTCGTCTCGACGGCCCCGCAATTCAATTCAGGGATAAGGTCGACCAGAGCATAATATCGGAAGGTATCCTGCCCGGAACAATACAGGTGCCGCCAGATGGCCTGCCGATCATAAATTGCGTGGAGAGAACGATAGGAGGTTATGCCCGGTTAGGCACTGTGATCAATGTAGACCTCTACAAGCTTGCCCACATCAAACCATTTGACAGGGTGATCCTGAGCGTATCCGACAGGGATGAAGCAGAACGCCTGTCACGGGCCAGGAAAGACAGCATTGCGTTTTACGTTAAAAAACAATAACTTTCATCTTTTCGCTTAATCTTCCCCCAACACGTGCGATAAAAATGTCAAAAGGGATTCACTTTTGAGAGGTTAAGGTGAAAATATTTATGGAGAGGTTGTCAATTACTCAAAAGGTACTGTTCGCGCCCTTTGTGGCGGTGGTATTTCTCATCATCGCCGGTTTTTTGGCTATGAATTCGCAGGGAACAGGCACGGTTCTTTATATATTTCTCGGAGCGGGTATTGTTGTCACCCTGGCAGCCGGTTACTTTACCGTCTGCCTTATGCGGGCCCCACTGAAAGAGCTTGAAAGATCATTAGAGAGCCTTTCGCGGGGTGACCTTACGAAACGCATGGACGGCGCATCCGGCGGTGAACTTGCTGCGATGGGGAACAATTTCAATTCCTTTGTTGACCGTGTCAGCACGGCCCTGTCCGGGGTAACCGATTCAAGCAGCCAGATATCCTTCGCGGTAAACACCCTTGATGCCACAGCGACCCAGATGGCGAAGGGGACCGATATCATCGTGACCGAGATAACGTCAGTTGCAACCGCAAGCGAAGAAATGTCGGCAACGGCCAATGAAATAACCAATAACTGCATCGCGGCCGCCAGGAGTTCGGAGATAGCCAACAACTCTGCGGTGACGGGCGAGAATATTATCCAGGAGATCATCCGCAGCATGGGGCGCATAGACGAAAGCGTCAAGGAATCGGCGCTTATCATCCATAAGCTCTGGGAACGCTCCGACCAGATCGGCGAGATTGCCGGCATTATCAACGATATCGCCGAGCAGACGAATCTGCTTGCACTTAACGCTGCAATTGAAGCTGCCCGCGCCGGGGAGCACGGCAGGGGCTTCGCCGTCGTCGCGGATGAGGTCCGAAAATTGGCGGAGCGGACGACGGGTGCGACGAAACAGATCGGTAAGACAATACAGACAATGCAGGGCGAGATGAAAAACGCCGTAGTTTCAATGGAAAGCGGCGTGAAAGAGGTTGAAGTAGGGAACAACGAAACCGCAAAATCGGGAAATGCGTTGAAAGAGATACTGCGCCAGATCAATACGCTGGGGTCCCAGATCAACCAGATCGCCGTTGCGTCGGAAGAGCAAAGCGCGACGACAAGCGAGATCAACAATAACATCCAGAAAATATCAAAGATAGTCGAGAATACGGCAAAAAGCATTGCTGAGAATGCCGAGGCATCATCAAACCTTTCAAGCCTTTCCGTCCAGCTTACCAGGCTTACCAATGAGTTTAAACTGAAGGAAAATAAGGCCTCAAACAGGTCTTCGGCAACGAAGGAAAACGTTGTGGCCTTTGTCGAAAAGGCCGCTGATTATCTTCGGAATTCACGTGATAAGCAGAAGGTGTACAACGAAATGTCCGATCCCCATGGCCGTTTCGTCAGGGGCGAGTTGTATGTTTTTGTTAACACGATCGAAGGCTTGACCCGGGCCCACGGACAAAACCCGAAACTTGTCGGCAAGTACATGCTCGACCTGAAGGACGCTGACGGCAAGTATTTTATACGGGAAATGACGGAGATAGCCAAAACCAATGGGAAAGGCTGGGTCGAATACAAGTGGATGGACCCCGTGACCGGACGCATCATGGCGAAGATGACCTACTGCCAGTGGGTGGGTGATGTTTATATTGGGTGTGGGATATATAAATAACCTTTATTCCCCATACATCACGAATGCCGACCAGAAGAAGGGGTGGCTGAAATTGCCGGGAGCGGTGCCTTTCAGGAGGGAGATCTTGGCCGTACGGAGGGCGTCCATTTTGGACTGCCTTTTTGCTATAAGCCCTTCGTAAAAAAGGGTCATAAGGTCCCGGGTTGGTTCATCGGCAACGCTCCATAGGCTCACAAGGGCGGCAGGGCTTCCGGCGTACATGACCGCGCGAGTGAGTCCGGTAACGCCTTCGGCGTTGCTTGAGTCCCCGAGGCCTGTCTCGCAGGCTGAAAGGACGACGAGCCGCGCGTTGAAACGGATATTCATGATCTCGCCCAAGGTGAGGAACCCGTCTTCTTTATCTGATGGTATCTGGCTTAAGGCTATCGCCTGGAAACCGGGCTGCAGAATCCCGTGCGTAGAAAAATGTATGTACGAGTACTGGCCCATTTCCGGGGATTTCGCGTATTCTTCGCGGGCATCCATCCTGAGATATATCTGGTGTTTGGAACCCGCTTTTTCGCACAGGGAATGTACCGCCTCGATCTCCTCGGCCGTCCCTTTCAGGCGGGTAAGCGTTCCGCCGGAGCGGAGATAAGTATTCTTCATGAACACGGCACCAGGCGAAAAATCCTCGGCCATGGGTTTTTCCCCGGGGTCGGCAATTGATCCCTCTTTATTCTTTTCCGTTTTTGAGTCTTTTTGTTCGGCCCCGGTCTCAGCAATATATTCCTTAAGATCATACACGGGATCGCCGAAACCGACGAAGCCTCCCCCTGTATTTTCGTTGCCGTGCCGGCTTCTAAGGACGCCAAGGACAGTACCCGACTGAATATATGTCATGGGATATTTTTCGACCATGAACATCTTCTCCCCGTCCTTCTCGGTCATAAGCGCTTCAAACGGGAGGTATGCCAGGATCCCCTGCGGGGCTATTATGAGGGTCTTTCCATCGATGTATTCCTCGGCCGGCTCGACGAGCACCGCGTACAGCTCCCGTGCGAGATTATCCCGGAAACGCTCGCCCTGCTCACGCCCCCGGATATTGCCGAGCATTTTCTGGACCCGGGTAATGACCTCGGTGTATTCAGCGGGGAGCTTGATGACGTTAAAATCTTTTTTGCCGATCACGAGGCAATAGACACCTTTTTTCGCCAGAAAATATTCAAGCAGGACCTCGTTCTCTTTGAGGACGTTTTCCTTAAGCGATCGCGCAGAGATTGGTTGAGGATACTGGACCGAAGCGTAGAGCGGGTTCTTGTAGCGGATCTCGCGCCTTAAAATGTCAAGTTTGTCCTGTGCCGAGCCTGCGTCATTTATCAGTTGTTCAATGACCTTCTGGTCCGGGGACTTTGCCTGGGTTTCTTCCGCGAGCCGCTTCGTGAGCATCAGGACCCGATCCTCTAAAAGATCGCGTTCTTTTTTCACGTCCTGATCAATACCCTTCTCGAGGTCGACCCTGGCCTCGGCAAGCTGGTCGAGGAACATCCTCGCCTTCATCGCTTCAATGTATTGAAAGGCCTTCTCTCCCTGGTCATTTCCGAGCATATACAGGGCCGCGCCTTCATAGTGATCGTATATTTTCTCCATGTAGCTTCTTTTGAGTTCTGAAAATGCGGCCTGTGCCCTGACCTGTTCGAACTTCGCAAGGCCTGAATCATAAAGGCGTGTTGCCTCTTTTACATCGTCTCTCCGGCCCGAAACGGAAGCCTTTTTCAAGAGGGTTAAACCTTGGGATTCGGTATCCTGCATCCGGGCGTACAGATTTAGGGCCAGGTCGTAATTCTCATCGGCCCGGTCGAGGTCTGCCGCCGAAAGGAAAACGTCTCCGATGCCCTGGTACGCATGCCCCTGGTCAACCAGGGAATTCGCTGCCTTCACGAGGCTGAGCGCCTGCTGGAACATATCGAGGGCCCCCATCTTGTTTCCCTTTTCGAGATAGATCTCGCCAAGCGTTTTATAGATATCTCCCTGCCCGATAGGTTCGCCCGTCTTTTTGTAGAGGATCATGGCAGAATTGAACATTGCGAGGGCATGATCGGTCTTCTTGAGCCTAAGGTATGCCTCGCCCATGGTCCGGTATGTGTTTGCCTGGCCCAGCGGGGAATTGGCCTTTACGTACAGCCTCAATGCGTTTTCGTAATACTGCATGGCGCGGGCATAATCGCCTGCATAGAAATAGATATCGCCCAGAGAGCGCTGTACATTTCCCTGGCCAAGGGGCTCATTTGACTCAACATAGTACGGCAGCGCCCGATCGTACATTTCGAGTGCCCGCGAAAAATTGCGGTTATAATAACCGATGTCGCCGAGACCCTTGTAGATATCCGCCTGACCGACCGGTTCCCGTAATTTCCGGTAAATGGGAAGGGCCGTTTCATACGCCTCGGACACCGCGCTAAGATTACCCCTGCGAAGACTCAACTGGCCGACGCGCCTTAACGTATCCGCCTGTCCGAGAGGATAACCGGCCGATCGGAACATTTCTAGCGCTTTCTGATACATTTCCAGCGCTTCATCGTTTTTCCCGGAAAAGTACGCGATATCCGCCAGCCCTTTAAGAGTGTAAGCCTCACCGACAACAAAACCGGTCTTTTTGTATATTTCAAGGGCCCTGGCATAATTCTCTGCGGATGTTTCATTGTCCCCTGTTTTGAGGTCTATATCCCCGAAGGCACGATATACGTCCGCCTCGCCGGTCAGATATGGAGCGGTTTTATATCGTGCGAGAGCAAGTTCCAGCGTGCCGAGCGCAGTCTTGTAATCGCGCTGCCTCATCGCCAGGTATCCCATGCTGCGATAGGTATCTGCTTCCTCGGTGGGGGATTTCTCCCGGGAGAGGATCTTGAGAGATGTTTCCAGAAGCGTGGCCGCCTTTGCCCCATCGCCCGTTTGGCTGTGAACGTCCGCTATTTTACGGGCTATAACACCCCTCATTATATTGGACCCGTCTTTAGCGTATATGTCCGATGCCTTGTTGTACATCAGGAGTGCATTCGTGGGATTGCCCTGATAGAACGCGGCGTCCCCGTTGCCTTCGTATGAACGCGCCATGAGAATATTGTCCCCGGAACCGCGGGCAAGCGGCATCGAAGCGTCGTAGAGCTTAAGGCTTAAGTCCAGCCGGGAGGCAAAGAGGAAATAGTCGGCAGCGCGGAGCATCATTGCCGCTAATGCCGTTTCGTCATTCTTTTTCCGTGCGCCCTCCAGAACGAAATTTATTAAAGCCTCGTCACGCATATTAATGGCATACGTCAGTACTTTTTCCAGCACGGGCCCGTTTATCTTTTCGTCGTTATCGCCAAAAGCTGTCCAAAAACGGTTCCCTCCCTTGTGCGCATTGATCAGCAACTCGGATACCTGTAACTCTTCATCGGTTGGAGATGACGGTCCGCCGGAATGGCCTTGCGCGGAGAAAATAAGGAAAAGGGATAGAACGATGACGAAAAAAGAAGATACACGTCTTAATGTGGTCATAATAGTTTAGGGACCCTCTGTTTGATATTCGAAATTAACGGTTGGCATATTCAGGCAGCTTCGGTTGACCACATGCTGCGCGCTTTGTATCACCTGACTTTTTCGGGCGGACGTTCAACCGGCATTTGTTCGGGCGGCATAAGCGCGCGGCTTTCGGGCAGGGCCTTCGTGTGGTCAGCATCTATGATCGTTGGCACGGCGGGCGGGTCAGGGGGATCCTTTCCTTTTTCTGCAAGGCAGACATTAAAAGGTGCAGCCAGCGATAGCGCCAGAAGCAGGATAAAAATAAATCGTTTCACAATATTCTATGCCTTAGCTGTCTTTACGTCCCTTTAGCGGGGCGCTAAGACCGTTGTCCCGGCCTTTTCAGGCGGTTTCGGGTCCGGAGGATCCGCAAAGCACACACTTGACACGGAAAGCATGACAAGCGCGGAAACAATTATTTTGGTAATTAACTTCATTACAACCCCCTGTTTTAATGCATGCTGTCTTTAAAACCACTACCTGATAACAGGATATTCAAAAGAAGTCTAATTGTCAATACGCCGGAGAATATTGACAATAAAGAAAAGCAGTATATCCGGTGCCGGACATCCACCCCGCACCCGTCGTACGGGGCACCATCCGTAAGCGGACACCCCCTCGCCGTCATACGGGCACCATCCGGAAGTGGCCACCCCCCCCCTCGCCGTCATACGGGCACCATCCGGA
>CAIQJW010000191.1 GCA_903872255.1 uncultured delta proteobacterium
CGAAAGAAATTCCGAAAGCCCAAAACGTTAAAAATAATAAAGGGTTAATACGTTAAGTTGACGCTCATGGGGCTTGACCCGGGATCCAAGGTTTTGTTTTTATTATTGTTTCTGGTTTTAAGGCTTGCAAAAGACTACAAAAGAAAAACCTTGGATCCCGGATCAAGTCCGGGATGACGGCGGATGGGGAGGTGACGGGATGACGGCGGAGGGGGAGGTGACGGGATGACGGCGGAGGGGAAGGTGACCGGGGTGACGGCGTTGGGGGGATTGCGGCACAGTCTCTTCGCCGGAATGACGACGAGGGGTAGAAACCTTACGCCTTACGCCCGTCCGAAAACCGTCTGTCCACACCAGGGATATACAGACAACAAAAAGGGCAGGCTTGATGGCCTGCCCTTGTGAGGACTATATCTATTTTGCTTATGCCGTCAGGATTCTTCCCGTGATTCTTTCAGTTCGTCTTTTAACGCGGGAAGGACTGTAAAAAGGTCGTCGACGATGCCGTAATCTGCATACTGGAATATCGGGGCGTTCGGGTCCTTGTTAATGGCCACGATCACTTTTGATGTATCCATGCCCATGATGTGATGGAGCGCACCGGAGATACCGCAGCCTATATATAATTTCGGGGACACGGTCTTGCCGCTTTTGCCGATCTGGTCGTCATAGTCTCTCCATTTACTGTCCACGACCGTCCGTGAAGCTCCGACGCGCCCCCCCATGATATCGCCGATATCTTCCAGCAGGGAGAAATGCTCGGCTGCCTTCATGCCCCTGCCGCCGCAAATGATGAAATCAGCCTCCTGGAGGTCGACCTTTTTCGATTCGCCCTTTTTAAAGGAGATCACTTTAATACCGGGGTTTTTCCGGATATTCGCCTGCTCCTCGATTATTTCCCCTTTTTGGCCCGGTTCACTCACCGCAAAGGAATTCGGCCTGAATGTCGCCATCAGCATCGCATCGGTACCAGGTGCGATCCACGAAATAACTTTGCCGCCATAAAGAGGTTTCTTGATCTTCAATCCATCGCCTTCGAAATCAAATCCGACCGCATCGGAGATCATGGCCGCCTCGAAGCGCACGGCAAGCCGCGGGAAAAGGTCTTTTCCGGTCATTGATGACGTACCGAGAACAATCATGGGCCCGTATTTTTTCACTATATCCTGAAGAACGGAACTCGTTGTGTCCCACCCGTAATCGGTGAGCGCTTCGTCATCGACAACGATCGTCTTATCGCTGTATGCGTTCACCACATCAGCCGCCCGTTTAACGCCTGACCCGATCAATACCGCAGAGAGGCCGGACGAAAATTTTGCCGCGATCTGTCTGCCCGCAGACAGTAGTTCCAAAGATGCCTTTCTCGGCATCGAATCTTTACATTCAATGAATACCAGAACATCCTTGCTCATGTGAAACCCTCCTCCCTACAGGACCTTTGCCTCGTCTCCAAGCAGTTTTACGAGACTCTTCGCCTTATCCCGTGGTGTCTGACCCTCGATTATGCGGACCGAAGGCCTCTTCGCAGGCAATTCATATGAAAGCACGCGTATATTCGATGATCCGTTGTCTATGGCACCGAACGGTGTTTCAAATGAGGCGGGATCAAGAACGGTTATCTCGGTTTTCATTGCCTTCATGACCCCCGTAATAAGCGGCACTCTTGGTTCATTCAAACCTTTCTGTGCCGTAAAAAGGGCCGGCAGGGCAACTTCAGAAACTTTTTTACCGCCTTCGATCTCGTTTTCCACTTCAGCCCTGCCAGGATCGAGCATGCTCAGTCTGCTTATCTGGCTGACATGGGGAATATTGAGAAATTCTGCTACCATTGCCCCTACGTTCGCACTTTCGTCATCCATGGCCTGGCGTCCGCACAGGATGAGATCGAAGCCTTCCCTCTTTGCATATGCCGCCAGGATCCGGGCAATTATAAGCGGGTCATCTGTTTCAAATTTTGAACTGTCGATACGGACGGCCTTATCCGCGCCCATTGCTATTGTTGTCCTCAAGGCTTCTGTCGCCCTCGCAGGCGCAAACGTGCACACCGTGATCTCGACATCTTTTAATGCCTCTTTGACCCGTATCGCTTCCTCGACGGCAAATTCATCAAAAAAATTGACTACATATTTATTTTCAATTTCGAGACTTTTTTGATCGGAGCTTATGATTATCCGGGCCTCCGTATCGGCGACCTGTTTTACAAATACCAGAACATTCACGTCTTCACGCCTCCTTTGGTTCCTGCAATATCTCAATAACCCAAAAAGAAATGACCGGCCTTAAGGCAGGGAAAATCAGTTAAATTGTAAGTAACGCTAAAACCCCTTGTTTGTCCTGAATTTATCTTCAAAATAACCAGGTCGGAATTTTTGGATAAACTATTTTACCACGCCCCATTTGTCAAGGAACAATTGGCAATAACAAGGCCTGTAAATTAACGCTACCAGCTGAATTTATTGGTTGTTTGCCCCTTAAACGTCCGTCTTTACAGATCAACGAAAGAACGCAGCAATTTGGCCCTCATCGGATGCCTCAATTTCTTAAGGGCCTTCGCCTCGATCTGGCGTATTCTCTCCCGGGTCACCTCAAAAACCTGCCCTACTTCTTCGAGCGTATGGTCCTGCCTTTCCCCCAACCCAAATCGCATCCTGACAACCCGTTCTTCTCTCGGCGACAACGTCGAGAGAATACTGTTGAGATTCGTAACGAGATCTTCGTATATGGCCGAATCCTGAGGAGTCAGGACATTCTTGTCCTCTATAAAATCGGCCAGGTGGGTATCTTCGTCATCATTGATAGGCGTTTCGAGCGAGATGGGCTCTTTCGTTATCCTCAGGACGCGTCTTACTTTTTCCGATGAGAAACCTATTCTTTCTGCTATCTCGTCCGGATATGGTTCCCGTCCCAACTCCTGGACGAGTCCCCGGGATACCCTGATGATCTTGTTGATCGTCTCGATCATATGGACCGGAATGCGTATTGTTCTCGCCTGATCGGCGATCGCACGCGTGATCGACTGCCGTATCCACCATGTCGCATATGTGCTGAATTTATAGCCGCGTTTATACTCAAACCGGTCTACCGCCTTCATGAGTCCGATATTGCCTTCCTGGATCAGGTCGAGAAGTGATAATCCCCTGTTTATGTACCTTTTTGCGATGCTCACAACAAGCCGCAGGTTGGCCTTAACAAGTTCGTTCTTGGCGCCGGCGAAGTCACGTTCGGCCTTTTCGATGCGATTCAGCGATTGTCTTAAGGCCTTGGAAGATATTCCGATCTCATCCTCAAGCCTCGTTTTTCTGTTCATCAAGGCCTGGATATGCCTCTTGTTCCCGGCTTCTTTCAGTTTTTTAAACCGGGCTATCTCGGTTTCGATCTTCTCAATACGTTCAATATAGCGCTTCATGCGGAGGATTATCTTTTCGGTCATCTTTTTGCTCAGATTGATCTCCATGATGATCTTCTGCATTTCCCTGCCATGGTCTTCTTTTTTGGCGTCCTTGAACTTGGAGTGTTCGTCTTTGAGTCTCTCGAGAAGTGAAATAACCCGTTCTCTTTCGAATTCGAGTTCGGTATCCCCTTCTTCTTCGTCATCTGCTTCGATCGTGATGTCCTTTACGGCTGCCTTCGATGTCTTGAGCAGCATCAGGGCATTGAGCAATTCTCTTACCGTGCCGGGAAAAGACAACAGGACCTGTTTTATATCTTCCTTCGCCTCTTCCATGAGGCGGGCAATCTCCTTCTCGCCCTCCCGGGTAAGAAGGGCCATACTGCCCATCTCCTTGATATAATGACGAATAGGGTTAATCAGCTCGTCGTCATAAACCTCTTCGAGATCCCCCCCCAGTACCTCGTCGGGCTCCGCGTTCTCTGCGCCGCCCATAGTCTCCTGATGCTCGATCTCAAAAAGATCGATATCATCAAGGAGATTGCTCGGCTTTTCCCCACGAGATATCAATGCGTACAGTTCCCTGTTTTCGAGATTCTCTTCATAAGGATAAAATCTCCTTACTTTCTCAGGCATGTCCACCTCTCTATAAAAAATTATTTTTTTATATGCGTCAATACCTGCTTCTTTTGCTCCAGGAGTTCTGTAATAGCCGCAGCGTCCCCCTTACCTTCCGCTTCGGCAAGCTTCTCAGTGATCTTTTTTGATTTTTCCCTGAAAAATTGGCGTTCAATATGCCTGAAATAATCCATGAATACTTTTTCAGGATCATCGGCATTTTCAGGGATATGATCAAATGCTGCATCGAGGACGAGGGTCCTCAAATCCTCCTTATCGAGTATTTCGATAAAATCCCGTACATTGAGCGTGTTATCCTGCTCAAAACATGTCACCATCTTTGCCATTATTTCCCGGACATCAGCATTCTTTATATAATGCAATACCTCCTTTCCATGAAAGTGTTGAAGCAGTTCGGGACGGGCAATGCAGGCACTGATAACCTTTTTCTCTATGACGGCTTTGACCGGGTCTGCTTTTTGGGTCCCGTTGCCCGCTTCATATATCCTTTTGGGAGCAAAATGTTCCTCGTCTACCCCGGTTAATTGTGATAGGCGCTTTATGTATAATTGCCGCTTGATGTTGTCCCTTATCGCACCAATATGGGGCATCACCTGCATTATAAATACCTGCTTCCCCTGGATAGTGGACATTGCCTCTTTTTCAGAGTAATGGTCGAAATAGAAATCGAGGATCGGTTTTTTATTTTTCATTATCTCTGACAGTGGACCGGCGCCCTT
Organism: uncultured delta proteobacterium; assembly: GCA_903872255.1. Taxonomy (GTDB): domain Bacteria; phylum Desulfobacterota; class Syntrophorhabdia; order Syntrophorhabdales; family Syntrophorhabdaceae; genus Delta-02. The sequence goes on from CAIQJW010000191.1 coordinate 4,747, forward strand.
CTCGCGGACAAAACTGTCAGGGTCATGGCCTTCCGGCAGGGTGATCATCATACCGTTTACATCCATCTCCGCGAAAAGCCCGATAAGCCTCAGGGCGCTTTTGATCCCCGCAGGGTCGCCATCCAGCATTAGCGTGATGTTCTCGGTATAATTCCGCAATTTACCGATCTGCCCTTCAGTGACAGAAGTTCCGAGAGTGGACACCGCATTCTTGATGCCTGCCCGGTAAAGGGCGATCAGGTCGAAATACCCTTCAACGATGAAAACCTCATCCTGATCGGCGATATGCCTTTTTGTCCTGTCTATGCCGAACAGTGAGTTGCGCTTCAAGAATACCGAGGATTCGGGAGAATTCACATATTTCGGCATTCCGTCCTTGTCGAGGGTCCTTCCGCCGAATCCGATGACCCGTTTATTGACATCTATGATGGGGATGACGATCCTTCCCCCGAACATATCGTAGAATTGATTTTCCTTGACCCTGACAATACCGGTCGAGAGAAAGATATCAGAAGGTATCCCTGTATTATTGAGGGCTGCCCTCAATGCCCCGCGTGTACGAATGCTGTATCCGAGCCTGAACTCTTCGATAATATCGCCGGAAATGCCGCGCTTTTCGAGGTATTCGCGGGCAGCAGCCGTTTGTTTCAGCCCCTCCTGATAGTATTCGCACAGCCTTTCCAGGGCATCATAGTGGCCCGCTTTCTTTCTGTCACCCTTTCTTTCGACCTCTATTCCATATTGACGCCCCAGGTGCTCTATCGCCTCGATGAACGTCAGATTTTCATATTTCATTATGAAACTGATAGCATTGCCGCCTTCCTTGCAGCCAAAGCAATAAAAGATCTGCTTTTCGGGGCTGACCGTGAATGACGGGGTTTTTTCCCTGTGGAACGGGCACAGGCCCATAAAGTCCTTGCCGCCTTTCCTCAATTTTACGTACTGGGATACGACGTCGACTATGTTGATCTTCAGGAGAAGTTCATCGACCGACGCCTTCATGTAAACTCCACGACCGTCACCCCTGCATTACGTTCATCTGCGTGAAATGCCCGCACATACGGCGTTTCGGAAAGCCGTTCCCTGACTGCCTGCATAAGCCTTCCGGTACCTACACCATGGAGGATCTTGACCTCAGGCACCCCTTCTATGACCGCCCTGTCAATAAACTGGTCGAGCCTTTTTACGGCCTCATCGACACGCGAGCCGACAATGTTGAGCTCGGGCTGTCCAATCGATTCCACGGTTATTTGGGTCTTGTCCTTCGATATCTGCTTCGGCCCTTCTACTGCCCGGGCGATGAACATCCGTTTCAGCTTTGTCCTTATGTTCCCGACAGCAACTTCGAAAACATTACCCTCTTTGTCGATGTCTACGACATATCCTTTGTTTCCGAGAGTCTTCACCAGAACATAATCGCCGATTCGGATCTCCTCCCTGGCCTCCTTGGCTGGTCCCCCAATCTCTTCCTTCAGGGAACGAATGCGTTCCCTACTCTTTGTTATAGACGTTCTTTCTCTTTTTGCAACATCTTTTTTTATCGATTCTATCTCGATGTCCAGCTGGAGCAGTTTTTCATGGCATTTATTTTCCCATTTCCGGAGGTATTCATCCTTCTTTTCCCGGATAAGTTTAAGGCGCTCGTGTGCCTCTTCCTTTGCCTTTTTGAGCTCCAGGCGCTCTTTTTGAGCCTTCGCCGTCTCTTTTTCCAGGCTTGTTATCAGGTCGTTGAGCATGAATTCCTGTTCATTGAGATACGTATAGCTTTTTTCGATAATAGCCTCAGGCACATCGATCTTCCTGGCAACGTTTATCGCATTGGAGTATCCCGCCGTCCCATAGACAAGCTGGTATAATGGCCTCATGTTCTGCGAATCAAAGGACGTTGCCACGTTAAGCGCAAAATCTTTCATATAACCGTACGCTTTGATGAGGTTAAGATGAGTCGTCACAACGATCCGGCAGCCTTTCTCGACAAAGGCATCCATTATGCCCATTGCCAGGGCGGAGGCCTCCTGCGGTTCCGTATTGCCGCCTATCTCGTCGATAAGGACCAGTTCATCGCCGCCGGCGCGAAGATAAAGGTCCTTTATGGCATACATATGCGCAGTGAAACTGCTGAGCTCCATTGAAATATCCTGCTCGTCCCCGATAAGGGCAAAGATATTGGAGAAAAGGGGCACGACCGGTTTTTCAGCTGCGGGGATAAAAAGGCCCGTCTTCGCCATAAGCGATAAAAGGCCGATCGTTTTCAAAGCGGCTGTCTTCCCCCCTGCATTCGGGCCGCTTATGATCATCACGTTTTCCTTTTCCTTCATGAAAATATCTATCGGCACCGCGTCATTTTTTCTGGACAGCGATATAAAGGGATTGACGGCCTTTTTTATTTCCATTGAGCCCTTTTTTGTGACCTCGGGCTTGACGCATTTGAATTCATGGCAAAAAAGTGCCATGGCATGATGAAGATCGAGTTCGCCAAGGACCTCGACATTCCGTGCAAGTGCGTCCCGGAAACCGCGGGCAAAATCCGTCAGTTCGTGAAGGATCCTCTTTTCTTCCTCTTTTTCCTCATTGACCAATATATTGATGCCGTTGTTCAGCTCGACACATTCGACCGGCTCTACAAAAGACGTTTTGAGCGTATGCGAGTAATCGTGCACGATGCCCTGGATCGCCTCATTAAAATTGGGCTTCAACGGGATGACATACCTGTTGTTCCTCAAGGATATATATTCGTCCTGGATGATGGGTCTCACCGATTCGCGTCCCATTATCCTGACGAGCTGTTTCTTTATCCTCTCTCTGTTCTGGAAAAGCTCGGACCGTATGCGGGACAGATCAACCGATGCGCTGTCCTCGAGGTATCCTTCCGCATTAATGGACCGGGCGATCTTTTTGTATAGAACGGGGAATTTGTCGAGGCCATCGATGACATCATCGATATATGCTCCCTTCTTGAAGGCCCTCGCCAGAAAAGATGCCACATCGGATGAGGACCGTATGAAACCGGTTAGTGTAAGAAATTCGGAGGACTCCAGGACGGAATCCCTGATCCCTATTCTCTGAATGATCGGGGTAATGTCGGGAACCTCACCAAATGGCACCTTGCCGTCCCATTTAATGACGTCCATGGCCGCTTCGATCCGGTCATGGCGCGCGGTTATCTCTTCAAGATTATCGAGCGGGTGAAGCGAAAGCAGTTCGTTGCGGGAAAAAGATGTTTCAGAAAATTTAAGGATGACATCGCGGAGTTTGAGGAAATCAAGATAGGATAAAGTCTTATCGATCATACGGGCTTTCGACTGCCGTTATCACGATGACAGTCTCTTAAGCACCATTGCACTTAACAATTTTCCTTCAATCCTCCCTGGAAATTTGTCCATGAGGAATTTTATGACTTTCCCCATGTCTTTCCGGTCTTTCGCACCGATAGATGCCACCGCGTCCTCTACTTCCTGCGCTATTTCGTCCCCGGTTAATTGAGAAGGCTGGAATTCCTTCAGGATTTCCAGCTCTTTCTCTTCTTTTTCGGCTAGTTCTAAGCGCTGACCTTTTTTGAAGCTTTCGATGGAATCGTTGTGCTGTTTGATCGATGTCTTGATGAGGCCATAGAATTCCTCATCAGTCAGGGGCCTGATCTTCTCTACCTCTTTGTTCTTGATAGCGGCGAGGAGCATCCTTAACACAGACACTCTGATGGCATCCCTTTTCTTTAAAGACTCTTTCAAACCATTTTCGATTGTGGATCTGTAGTCCATCTATTCCTAGTAAAGACCTTTATCCATGGTTCTTTTGAGTTTCTTCAGAGCCCTCTTCTTGGCGGCGAGAATTTTCTTCTTTCTCTTCACGCTGGGTTTTTCGTAGTGCTCTCTTTTCTTGATCTCGGAGAGAATCCCGGTTTTTTCACACTGTTTCTTAAACCTTTTGAGGGCGCTCTCGAAGGATTCACCTTCTCTTATAATAACTGCTGGCATCCATTCTTCCCTCCCTCGGTTGATACGTTAAATCAAGCCCCCTATTAAAACCCGAAAAACGCGCCAAAGTCAACAGGTTTTAGCGGTTTATACATTGGTATCCTTTGATTGGCGGTTGCAGATCGCCTGTTTTCTCCTGTTCTTTTTAACCGTTTTTCAAACCGAGCCCGGCTTTGTACGCATACATCGTATCTTTTTCATGCTGGGCCACGACCGTCCTCAAGCTGTCTATCCGGTTTCGCCACCCTTTCAAATATTTCGCATATACCTGTGGTTTAGTGATGGCCAGCTTGACGTAACGCTTCTCCCTCATGTCGAGATAATTGTCTATGGCGCCGCCCGACCTCTGCAGTATTTTCTGTGCTGCTGCCGGGCTGTTGACATATGTGTCAAAATGAACGACGCTCAGGGGATACGGCAGGGAACCGGCGCCTGACCTGTCCCAGATCTTCCGGTAGATGGCCTCTACCTGGTCCATTCTAATATTCTTGATATTTCCGTGGTAACCGAAGGCCCGCGCAGTCGACTGGAGGATACCATAACGGGACGCGCCCTTTCCTGCGTCCTCTTTGACAAGCCTGCTCCCTTCTTTTTTGAGGACGAAATCGAGGCATTTCCGGAAGCGTGTCTGCTCATCGGGTACCCGTGCCTCAGCCACGTTGACCGGGGCTGCGGCCGTGTTTAAGCTGACCGGCCGGTCGTTTATGAGCTGCACGAGAACCTGCTCGAAACCGGATGCCTGTGGGTTGACGGTAAAATTTTCCGGTTTCCTTCGGATACCTTGCATGTACTGATACGTTGCGGTCTGGGATATATCGAAGTCGCTAGCCATAACCGGGGTATGTTGCAACAGTTATGCCATCTCTCGTTTATAAACGTCTTACAAACATGGAGGGTAACCGGGGGCGGCCTTTCCGTCAGGATTCTGACAGGCGCCGGATCATTCGAACGGGTTCTTAAGAATGATGGTGCTATCCCTGTCAGGCCCCGTAGATATTATCGCTGCCGGGACACCGACCAGTTCCTCGATCCGCCTGATATATCTCTTTGCATTCTCCGGCAGATCGTCAAATTTCCGGATATCTTTAAGCGGTGTGTTCCAACCTTCAATCTCTTCATATTGAGGCTCGATACGGTAAAAATCTTCAAGCGCCATCGGAGGCTCATTGTAAATACGTTTGCCGATCTTGTAACCGGTGCATATCATGATCTTTTCAAAGGAATCCAGAACGTCAAGCTTCATGAGCGACAGGCCGTTTATACCATTTAGCTTTACAGACCTCCCCACAAGAACGGCATCGAACCAACCGCAACGCCTCGGCCTGCCCGTTGTGGCCCCGTATTCATCGCCGATCTTTCTCATGAGCGCGCCTTCGGGGCCGCTAAGCTCCGTCGGGAATGGACCTTCACCGACACGGGTAGTGTATGTCTTGCATATCCCGAGGATATAATTGACGGCGCTCGACGGTACGCCGGACCCTGATGATATATTGCCGGCGATGGTGTTCGATGAGGTCACGTAGGGATATGTCCCATGGTCAATATCTAGAAAAGTGCCCTGCGCACCCTCAAACAGGATCTTTTTCTTTTTTGCGATGGCTTTATGAAGAAATGATGTCGCGTCTACCACATGTGTCTTAAACATTTTCCGGTATGATTCAAACCTTTTAAGCACATCGCGCATCATTACCGGTTCGTCTTTGTAATAGCGGCGGATAAGGAAATTTTTTATTTCCAGGTTTGCCTTTAATTTTTCGCGAAAGACCCTGCGGTCGATGCAGTCGATCACCCTGATACCCATCCTGCTGACCCTGTCCTCATATGCCGGCCCAATGCCGCGCCCGGTCGTCCCTATTTTTTTCGCCGCCTTCGATTCCTTCAAGGCATCGAGTTTTTTATGGTACGGCATGATAACATGGGTCAAACCGCTTATCATAAGACGCTTCTCGTCCTTGAGATATCCGAGGGACTGAAGCTCCTCTATCTCTTTTTCCAGGACCTCGGGGTCCATGACAACACCGTTGCCGATAATGCAGTATGTATTTTCACGGAGTATTCCCGACGGGATAAGATGAAGGATGACCTTTTTATCGCCGATCACGATCGTATGGCCGGCATTTGCTCCGCCCTGAAAACGAACAATGATATCGGCCTGACTGCTCAGGTAATCTATAATTTTTCCCTTGCCTTCATCGCCCCACTGAACCCCGACAACTCCCACGTTGGCCATCTTTTTCTCCTGTGATTTCTTTGGATGAAACATATTTTTCTATCGTACAATCCGGGTAAAATCAAGATAAATAGAAGACCGTAAGGCGTGAGCGCGTAAAAACCAAAAACCCCGCTCCCGTCATCCCGGCGCAGATGCCACGTCGCAATCCCCTCCGCCCGTCATCCCGGCGCAGATGCCACGTCGCAATCCCCTCCGCCCGTCATCCCGGCGAAAGCCGGGATCCAGCGTCTTTGTCTTTTGATTTTAAGCATTGAGAAAACACCTTGTGAAAACCTTGGATTCCCGCTTTCGCGGGAATGACGAACAGGGCGGTAGAAGCCTCACGATTTACGATTTACGATTTACGATTTACGATTTACGATTTACGATTTACGCCTATTACCGTCGAAAAGAGTCCCCATATTCGCAGCCGGTTTCATGGGCAGGTTGAGGTGGTGGAACGCTTTTTCCGATGCCTTTCTTCCCTGTGATGTGCGGATGATGAAACCGCTTTTGAGAAGGAACGGCTCGACTACCTCGATCAGGACGTCGGATTCGAGCTGGAGCGTTGCCGCAATGGCCTCGATCCCGACCGGCCCTCCCTTGTAATTGAGTATAATTGTCCGCAAAAGCTTCCGGTCCGTTTCGCTTAAGCCATGATCATCGATCCCTTCGAGGCCGAGCGCATCTATGGCAACGTTTTTTGTTATTACGCCTTCTGCCCTTACCTCCGCATAATCACGGACACGTTTCAGGAGCCTGTTTGCAACGCGAGGTGTCCCGCGGGCGCGTTTTGCCGTTTCGACAGCGCCTAAGTCATCGATCGTAATACCCAGTATTGCCGCCGATCGTTTTATGATCCTTACGAGATCTTCATCCTCGTAGAAATCAAGGTCCCTCACGATGCCAAAACGCTCTCTCAACGGGGATGACAATAATCCTGAGCGCGTCGTTGCGCCTATAAGGGTGAACTGCTCGAGACGATAACGATGCGTCCGGGCATGGATCCCTTTATCAAAAATAAAATCGACCGCAAAATCTTCCATTGCCGGGTAAAGAAATTCTTCAACGATCTTCGGTATCCGGTGGATCTCGTCGATGAAAAAAATATCTCCACGCTCGAGATGGGTCAGAAGGCCCATGAGATCGCCGCCTTTTTCAAGCGCGGGGCCGGACGATGTAACGATACGGCCGCCCATCTCATTTGAGATGATATGGGCAAGTGTCGTCTTTCCGAGACCGGGAGGCCCGTTAAAAAGAATATGCTCGAGCGGCTCGCCGCGTTTCAGTGCGGCTTCGATAGCTATTTGAAGGGTTTCGACTATAGTGTCCTGACCGACATATTCCGCGAGGCGGCCCGGACGCAGGGTGACAATAGATTCGTCGCCCGCTGTTTCATCTTTCTCGTATAATTTGGAAATATCGGAGTTTTCTTCCTGTATCATTGCTTCTGTCCTCTATACACCTCTTCGAATAATTCCTCCGATGAGGCGATGCGGGGATTTCTTTTCATTGCATCCTGTATCATCTGCCGTGCCTCGAAAAGTTTATGGCCAAGCTGTGTAACAAGGACCTGTTCCACTTCCTTCACGAAATCTTCCGCGACCGGCGCGGCGGCTTCCGTATCAGGCATCAGGGCATATTTCGCCACCCTCCCCTTCAATGTGGCGACGATCTTGTCGGCCTTCCTTTCGCCGATCCCCTTGAGCTTCCGCAAGGATTTCGCGTCCTTCTCCTCGATATTGCGGGCTATCTCGCGGATCGGTTTTGTAAGGGCCTTGATCGCCGCCATCGGGCCGATATCTTCGACCGTGATGAAAAGTTCGAAGAACTCACGGTCGAGCTCCTGCCTGAATCCCACGAGGACAGGCTTCGGCTGTCTTTCCGTCTGATGGAACGAAATATAGAGTTCAAGGTCGTCGTCGACCTTCTTCGACCTGCGGATCTCCGTCATCACAAAAGCCGGGATAAGAACATCGTACCCGACCCCGCCCACGAGCAGCGTGAGACGTTCATCATAAAGATTTTTAAGTTTTCCCGTAAGATACGCGATCATATAACGGCCTTATATTCTCTGCGGTAATAGACGGCCAGTGCCACCGCGAGCGCGTCAGAGGCGTGAAATGATGAAATATTGCCGATTCTGAGCGTACTCGCCACCGCATCCTTGATCTGTTGTTTTCCGGCATTGCCGAACCCGACCAATGCATTCTTGATCTCTTTCGGGGCGATCTCCTGAACGGGCAGCCCCTTTTCCCGGGCTGTTACATAGAGAACACCAAGGACGCTGCCGAGGAGAATGCCGGCCCTGGGATAACGCACCAGTGAAAAAACATCCTCTATGGCAACAAGATCCGGATTGACCTGATCGATGATCTGGTTCACATCGTCGTGGATCTGCATCAGCCTGTTCGGGATCGTATCTGTCGTAAATGTCTTTATGGCGCCGCATTTTATAAGAACAGGCGTCTTCCCGTCGAATTGCAGCGCCCCAAAACCCGTACTGGCAAGCCCCGGATCAATACCCAGGATTATCATAAATGCACCGGTTCAACGAAATTTTCCATGTAATCGTAATCATAATAACAAGCGGGGATGGCTTTGTAAAATGAAAAGACGGGCTAACGGCTAACGGCGAACGGCTAACGGTAAAAGCGGGCAAGAGACTGTCCGTTCCTCTCCCCCCGTTTGCCTTTAGCCTTTAGCTGGTGAGTGCCAAGACATCGTGCACACTTTTTTGTGCCAAGACATCGTGCACTCACTAATTCTAGCGCAATTTGTAATCCAGTTCATCTATCTGTTTCGCGTCCAAAAATAGTTTCAATTTCTGTTCTCTGACTTCAATAG
>CAIQJW010000192.1 GCA_903872255.1 uncultured delta proteobacterium
ATCGAGAAGATATTTTTGCATTGCAGGGTCAAGAGGAGCCCCCGCCCCTCCACCGCTTCCCGGCAATCCGCCGCCGGAGCCTTTGCCTGACCCGCCAGACCCCGCCTTGGCAACGTCAATGTAATCTGTTTTTTTCCTGATATTACGTATCCTCTCTTCGAGGCGATTCACTTCTTCCCGGGACGTTTTCGCCTTGGGAGGCTTCTTTTTTGATATAGATACCGCGTCGTCCTCTTTCTGCATCGGCTGCGGTTTTTTCGGGGGAGCTTTCTTTTCCTTGATTTCCGTGGCGGGCTTATCGGGTTTTGGCTTCGGTTCGGGCTTGGCTTTAACCGCGGATCCCCCGCTGCCGCCTCCGAGACTGCCTGCACTGCCGACGAGATTAACCGAATACGAGCCCGACAGGTCTATTTTTTTCGACGAAAACTTGTACGGGATCGAAAAGGCCCCGACGATTATGATATGAAGGGCCACCGAAACTGCAAGCATTTTGTACCAGGCTTCTTCACTCATTTCTATCCAATGGTTTCGTTACGATATTGACCTTATCAACGCCGGCTTCCCGTATCGTTCCCATGCACCGCACGACGAATCCATACGGAACATCCTTATCAGCCCGAAGGTATATTTCTTTTTTTGCCTTGTTTGCAAAAAGGAACTGAATGGCCTGCTTGAGATCCTTAAATTCTATTTTCTTATCGTTGAGAATAAGACGCTGGTCTTTCGTCACGTTAAGGATCTGCGGCTCATCTTTCGTCGGCAGCGCACGAGCCGTAACATTCGGGATCTCGATCCCCAGTCCATGCTGCATCATGGGGGCTGTGATCATAAAGACAATAAGAAGAACGAGCATGACATCGACGAGAGGGACGACGTTGATCTCTGATAATGGTCCCTTTGTATCGCGTGTTTTCATTTGTCTAAAATATTGGTTAGATACATCGCCGCATTTTCCATGCGGGAAAGAATTCTTTTTAGCCTTCCCAAAAAGTAGTTGTAGGCGAGAACTGCCGGTATGGCTGTCGCAAGGCCCAAAGCGGTTGCGATCAGGGCTTCGCTTATGCCCGGTGCGACGACTGCCAGGCTTGTGGTACCCCGGATACCTATTTCACGGAATGAATCCATAATACCCCATACCGTGCCAAAAAGGCCTATGAAGGGCGCTGTATTGGCGACCGTTGCCAGAAAGGAAAGTCTTCTCTCGAGTTTAACGGATTCGTCGGCAATCGCTATCTTCAGCATATTATCGATAGCAGGCATATCGTCCTTGTGTATCTTGCCGGGGTTGTCCTTCTGTCGCGAGGTCACTTCCTTATAACAGGCAAGTACAATACGATAAAAGGCATTGTCCTGGCTGTCACGATACACGGATATCAGTTTCTTAAAAGAATCCGCCTCTTTTATCGCCCGGAAAAACCGCTCCCCTTCAGATTCGGTCCGGCCGTACTGCCGGAACTTTATGAAAATGATGGTCCATGAGCCAATCGAAAAGAAGAGCAGGATCACCATGACAACCTTGGCCATAAGCCCGGCCCCAAGGATCATCCCGATCAATCCACTAGAATACATATTTGCGCTAGATACGTCCATTTTCGGTCTAGAGATTACAACAAACAGCACCGCTTGTAAAGAAAAAGGGGTCATTATTTCATAAGACACCCAACCCCAAAAAAAGGTTCCATGTTCCAGACAGAAAAAACAAATCAATCCAGGGCGGTATAAACCAGGCTCTCTATTTCCCGCTCCAGATCGGTGTGATCACCCGCAAGCACTTGCCCGAGCGACCCCGGAGAAATACTGCAGTACGTCGAGTCGGACATTTCCGGTGCCAGATCGGTACGATATCGAGGCGACAAGGCGGTGCAAACCGGAGGCGTACATTTGTACGTCGAGGATTTGCGCCGCCGCAGGCAACGAAGAGAGCGTGCCGATATGGAGCCGGAAATAAAAACCCCCTGGTTGGGTGCCAGGGGGAAGGGGGGTTATTATGAGAAGCTTGTGGAGGTGAATTTCGTATTTAGCAGTATGTGAAATAAGGCACGATAATGTAAGCTTAACTCCGTGCGTTCAGCATAAAGAACACATACCGTTGAGCTTCGACTCCGTGTTCCGAGTATGCTGTCTTATTATGTGAATTATTTCCCATATCTTGATGGTATATTAATGTATGGTGATTTGTTTGTCAATAAAAATTTTTTAATAAATAAAATCGAATGGTTACGATACCATAAGAGGGAGCTTATCCGCGAAAAGATAACCCTTTAATGTGGGAATAATGTTCTGATCATGGCATGTGACAAAACCGGAATCACAAAGACCTCTTATTGTCTCCCGTGCAGGCGGTGGGATGATCTGGCGCACATCGATCCCCCACATTGTTCGAAAACCGAAGAGAAGCTTTTCCAGATTCATCTGGCTGGACGATAAGTCTTCAAACCCGCCAACAGGAATATGATCACCATGAATACTTTCTAGATATTGATCAACATCACGAACATTCCACCACCTTTTTTTTCCGGCAAGTGAATGGGCTGACGGACCTAAGCCCAGGTAAGGTGTATGCTGCCAGTATTTTACATTATGGCGGGAGAGTGTTTCGGGGCCTTTTGCAAAATTAGATACCTCGTAGTGGATAAAACCTGAACCGGTCAGATACTCCGATGTATAAACGAAAAGGTCGGCCTGGCGTGAATCCTCGGGCAGTTTCAATTTCTCTTCCTTTGCCATGCGCGAGAATAAGGTATCTCCTTCAACAGTAAGCTGATAACATGACAGGTGTGCCGGAGAGAAAGAAAGCGCTTCTTTTAGAATGCTGCCCCAGGTTCTTATCGACTGACCGGGCAGTCCGTACATCAGGTCAATACTGAACTCGTCGAATCCCGTCTCTCGTATCGCCTCGATCGCTGACACGCCCTGTCGTGATGTATGGCGCCTGCCCAAAAAGCGGACCTCTTCTTCGACAAACGATTGTACACCGAGACTTACGCGATTGACACCCAGCGATCTATAGAACGCAAGGTTTTCCCGTGTTACGTCATCCGGATTCAATTCCATTGTCACTTCGGCAGGATCGTCAAACGTGAACACATCACGAAGACCGGTAATAAGTTTTTCAATCTGCCGGGGATGAAGGAGCGATGGGGTTCCCCCGCCCAAATACAGGGAATCGAACGTGCCAAAGTCATGCCGGTAATACCTGGACTCAATGAGAAGGGCCTGCAGCCATTCTTCGATCCGGTCTGTCTCTGTTACCGAATAAAAATCACAGTAAGGGCATTTCGATTTACAAAAAGGTATGTGGATGTAAAGACCCGGGAGATCCGTCCTATTCATCGTCCGTTTTAAGGGCCGCCAGGAATGCGCTTTGCGGGATCTCGACATTCCCTACCATGCGCATGCGTTTTTTGCCTTTCTTCTGTTTTTCGAGAAGTTTTCTCTTGCGCGAGATGTCGCCGCCGTAGCATTTCGAGGTGACATCCTTGCGATATGCGGAGATCGTGGAACGGGCAATGATCTTCCCCCCTATCGCGCCCTGTATCGCTATCTTGAACTGCTGCCGCGGGATCTCATCTCTGAGCTTGTCGCATACCCTTACGGCACGCTCACGGGCATTGTCCCTGTGAACGAGGATTGACAGCGCATCGACCTTCTCCCCGTTAACCAGTATGTCGAGTTTGGCGAGACTGCTCTCGCGGTAATCCGTTATTTCGTAATCGAACGAGCCATATCCCTGCGTGAGGCTCTTGAGCTTGTCATAGAAATCGAAGATAACCTCGGCAAGGGGCAGGTCGAAGGTTACCTCGACACGGCCGGGCGTGGGGTAGCTCATATGCGAGTTTACGCCCCGCCTTTCCATGCAAAGCTTCATGATCACACCAACGTACCGTTCCGGTATAAGGATGCTGGCCTTGATATACGGCTCTTCCGATGACCGTATCGAGCCGGGATCCGGGTAGTGCAGCGGATTATCCACCTCCAGCCGGGTGCCGTCATCTAGATAAAAGCGGTATTGAACACTGGGGGCGGTCATAATGATGGACTGGTCAAATTCTCTTTCGAGACGTTCCTGTACGATCTCGAGATGCAAAAGCCCAAGGTAGCCGCAGCGAAAACCCTGACCGAGTGCCGCCGAGGAATCCTTCTGGTATACGAGCGATGCGTCATTAAGCTTATATTTTTCCAGGGCATCGAACAGCGACTGGTAGTCATCGGATGCAATCGGATAGATAGATGAAAAAACGACCGGCTTGACGTCCTTGAAACCGGGAAGCTGCTCAAGCGCCGGGTACGTGTCGAGGGTGATCGTATCCCCTATCCGTATATCGCTGACCGTTTTTATCCCCGCGATGATGTATCCGACCATACCCGCGGTCAGTTCTTTCTGGGGCTCCCGCGGCAGGCGAAATATGCCCACCTCTTCAACGCGGTACGTCGTGCCCTGTGACATGAGGCGGACGGTGTCACCCTGTTTTACAGTACCGTCAAATACGCGGCAGCTTACGATCGTGCCCCTGAACGAATCATATTGGGCGTCAAACGTAAGGGCCGTCAACGGTTTTTCGGCATCTCCCGTCGGGGGCGGTATCCTTTCTACGATCGCCTTGAGGATCTCCTCGATACCGATGCCTTCCTTGGCCGAACACAAAATGGCGGTCTCGGGGTCAAGGCCCAGTTCGTCATCGATCTCGTTCTTTACCCGCTCAATGTCTGCAACCGGCAGATCGATCTTGTTTATCACCGGAATAATAACGAGGTTGTGCTCAAGCGCCGCATAAAGGTTTCCGAGTGTCTGCGCCTCGACTCCCTGCGCCGCATCAATAAGCAGCAGCACCCCTTCGCATGATGCAAGCGCCCGCGACACCTCATAGGAAAAATCAACATGCCCCGGGGTGTCAATGAGGTTAAGCTCGTATTCGCGACCATTTTCATCGACGTAAGGCAAATCTACGGTCTGGCTCTTGATGGTGATGCCGCGTTCGCGCTCGATGTCCATATTATCGAGTATCTGGTCGCGGAATTGCCGGTCTTCAACCAGGTGTGTATACTGGATGAGACGGTCGGCGAGCGTTGACTTGCCGTGGTCTATATGGGCTATTATGCTGAAGTTCCTTATATGTTTCATTTTTCTGGGGCTTGCGTCGCCCCTTCCTTTATCTTTTTACTATCTCTACGTCGACCTCGCCGCCGAAAACATCTGCGAGTTCCCTGTTAAGACTTATCATATCGTCTTCCTTTTCCGCCTCTATCACAAGTTCGCGGTCATCAAGGACCTTCAATTTTCCATATTTCTTAACGACATCGATGACTTTTTTCGGGTCTGTTGTAACCCATCCCTTCATCCGCTTCACGAGTTCTTCACCGTTAAAAGATCTTTCAATGGTGAGATCCACCTTGCGCTTCTTGGCCTCCCATCCGACCAGGGCCGACCGGGTGATCATAGGGGTCACGGGATCATGCATGGCTGCACATCGGAACCATAATTTTGCCCTGACCATATCAAGCCTCCTTTTTGTGCATTGAAAAATCAATCATTAAATTAATGGTTTATGCGAGTAAAGTCAATGGTGATGAACGGCTAACGGCGAAAGGCGAAAGGCTAACGGATGAGATTGTGAACGTTCCAATAATGCAGGACAGTCAGATATCGGGAAGTACCCGGCCCGGGTAACGTGTTTTTTGAATTTCTTGACAGGCCGAGAGGTTCTTTTCCCTTAGCCGTTAGCCTTCAGTTTTTCGGCTTCCAGCCCTTCTTTTCGAGACAAAGCCTTGTCCCTTCACCAACGGCTGTTCAGGTGTCGGCGACGCCCCTGGCCGCAAGGTCTTCTCTTACCACCAGTTCACATGCCTCTCTGTCTTTGTCGAAATCGACCCCTGTTTGCCCTGATTTTGTATATACGGTAGTAGTGCACCCGGACAGAAGAACAATTGCCGCAAACAACAACACGATTCTTTTCATTGAATTTCATTCTCCGCAAGAAATATTATTACAGCGCCCTTAAAGGGCAGACATCTATTTGAAGTCGACGGTAACGGGACTCGTAAATTCAAGCTTGAGGCCCTCTATCCCTTTCACCATTGCCTTGACTTCCTCGACCGATTGAGGCTGCGCCTGATTTATTTTTTTCAGGAGCGCCATATCGTTGATGAGCTTCCCGAAATCCATGTCAATAAGCGTTATTTTCTTATCAGTGCGATATGTCGCGTTTGTTTTGACAATATCACCCATCATGTTCAACACAATGCTTACCTTCATGTCCTTGAACATGGATTTTAGCATTTCGATCTCACTGGGATCATCGGACTTGTCCTTCGTGGCCGCCTCGTCTTTTTTGTCCTTCTTTTCATCCGTTTTGGGCGGCGGCATTGTTACGGAAAGCCGCGAAACAGGGCCTTTCTTAAACGCAAATTTTATCGTGTCATTCTTTGCCGCTTCGGCATCAGCGCCCTCTTTTTTCGATTCTCCGGGAGTTTTTTTGCCCGGGTTCTGATTGAGGGTCACCTTGCTGATATCATCAAAACTATAGATGGCTGTATATCCTGAAGCGGTCTGGGTTTTTGCCGGTTTTGCCGACACATATTTTACACCCTCGCCGAAGTCTTTCGCATTTGTTTTCGCTTTTTCCATCATTTCGGCTATGAAGGATTCGTCACTCTTTGGCTTTTTTTCCTTGGGTCCGGCGGCATCCTGCGCTTCCGTCTCGCCCATGCCCTTTGTCAGACCCTGCATCATATCTATGAAAGCATTTCCCATAAGCACTGTTTCTTCGATCGTGCCGCTGCCGTCGGGCTTGATGTTTATCACCGTGTTATCCTGAATGCATCCCGCGAAAAGACATATCGCGGCGCAAACCGCACTTAGTCTCAGAGCTATCCAAAAACGCCGCGAATGCTCGAACCCGGTGTTAAGACGCCTGATCATGTGCCCTCCTCAAGACTGCAGTATTTGGGAATCATCACATGCTATCAATGCTGATATGGGTCAGTCAAGATAATTAATGGGCCATAAGGTCCGGCGTTACCGGGCCTTGATATGGTGAACGGTGCCTGCACAGCGGATACAGCTGCATAAGTTCGTCAATGACCTCGATAAGCCCTTCTTTTGTGCCTGTCCTGAATGCCCTGTTGCGAAGCGGCCTTAATCCGCCGAGGCCCCGCGTGTACCAGATAAAGAATTTATGAAAGATACCGACCCCCCGCTTTTCGCCCCAGTGTGCGACAGACATTTCCAGATGGTGCTTCATGACGGCGATACGTTCGGCAACGTCCGGCCTGGGAAGGATGGTCCCATCTTTCATATAGCTTATGGCTTCCTTGAATATCCACGGATTGCCCAGGGCCCCGCGCGCAATGGCGACGCCGTCGCATCCGGTCTCGTTGAACATCCGTTTTATCTTCTCCAGCGAAAGATTATCGCCGGAAGCTATGACCGGTATGCCGAGCGCCTCTTTCACATCCCTGATCACAGCATAATCCACGACACCGGTGTACCCCTGGACCCTTGTCCTCCCATGGATAAAAAGACAGGTTATACCGGCGTCCTCGGCGTAAAGGGCGACATCCCGGGCATTTACCGAATCGGCATCCCATCCGGCACGTATCTTTACGGCAACGGGCAGGCGGCTTTCCCGGACAAGTGCTGAGAGGATGCCCGCCAGTTTCTTCGGTTCCCTCATAAGCGCCGCCCCTTTTCCCTTACGCGTGACTTTTGGGGATGGACATGCGGCATTGAAATCTACGAGATCGACGGTATGCCCGTGAAGCCGCTCTATGGCGAGAGGTATCTGCAGTTCGCTGCTGCCGAGGAATTGCACGCCGAGCGGTCTGTCGTCAGGGGATGACGAAAGCATGTGCGTGGTCCTCCTGTCCTTCTGCGAGATCGCATTGATGTCGATCATTTCCGTAAACGCAAGCGGCGAACCAAACGAGCGGCTGATAAGCCGGAACGGCAGATCGCTTACGCCGGCCATAGGCGAAAGCATGATAGGCACAGGAAGTTCTATATCCCCTATTTTAAGCATCGCCTATTGTATTCGTTTCGACGTGAAGCGTCAATAAATAGATAATGGGTGACAGGTAATGGGTAATGGGTCATGAAAAAGCGATTTTACCTGGTACCTATCACCCCTTACCTATCACCTGTTTTATTTAAAATCATTGGCAAATCGCTGTTTTTGTGGTATAGAAAACGTGGATTTTAGACATGTACTTTCAGGACCTCATACTTTCACTGCAAAAATTCTGGGCTGAACGGGAGTGTATCGTCCAGCAGCCTTACGATATGGAGGTAGGAGCAGGCACCTTCCATCCTGCCACACTGCTTCGCTGCCTAGGCCCTGAACCGTGGAACGCGGCATATGTCCAACCGTCACGCAGGCCCGCCGACGGGCGCTACGGCGAGAACCCCAACCGCCTCCAGCACTATTACCAGTTTCAGGTTATCATGAAGCCTTCCCCGAAGGATATTCAGAATATCTATATCGAAAGCCTGAAAAGCTTTGGCATCGATACGGGATATCACGATATACGGTTTGTCGAGGACGACTGGGAATCACCGACCTTGGGCGCGTGGGGGCTTGGCTGGGAAGTATGGCTCGACGGCATGGAGATCACCCAGTTCACGTACTTTCAGCAGGCAGGCGGGATAAATCTTGCTCCCGTATGCGTCGAGATCACGTACGGCATCGAACGGATCGCCATGTACCTGCAGGATGTCGACAACGTGTACAACGTCAAGTGGAACAAGGATATCCTCTACGGTGATGTTTTTCTCGAACAGGAAAAGGAATTCTCCATATATAATTTTGAGGAATCCGACCCCGTCATGCTCAGGAACCTTTTCGACACGTATGAGCGCGAAGGGGAGAAGCTTATCAAAACGCGGGGGCTTATTTACCCGGCTTACGACTTTTGCCTGAAATGTTCGCATGTCTTCAACCTTCTCGATGCCCGCGGCGCAATCAGTGTTACCGAACGTGCCAACTACATTGCGCGGGTCAGGAGTCTCGCGAAGATGTGCGCAGAATTGTACGTGCAGAAACGTGAAGAACTCGGTTTTCCCCTGCTCAAGCAATAGATAAACCCCTTTTCGGGGTAGTGGGAACGTGAGAAGGAAATAAAACCATGAGCGAATTTTTGCTTTTAGAGATCGGGACGGAAGAGATACCCGCCCGGTTCCTCGATCCGGCCAAGGAAGGCCTCCTCAAGCTCGTCCGCGACGCATTCACCCAGTCACGGATCGGTTTCGGCGACATAAATATACAGGCAACCCCGCGCCGCATGGCGCTCTTCGTCCAGAACGTGGCCGAAAAGCAGGAAGAGACTGTTACGGTCAAATTCGGCCCCCCCTGCAACCGTGCCTTCGATGAATCAGGCAATCCGACCAAAGCAGCCACCGGCTTTGCAAAATCACAGGGCGTTGAGGTCAGCGCACTCACTAAAGGAATAAAAGACAACGTCGAATTTGTAACGCTTGAAAAGATGGAAAAGGGCAATCCCACCGTGGATATGCTCCCCGGGCTGCTTCCTGACATCATCGCAAAGGTCC
>CAIQJW010000193.1 GCA_903872255.1 uncultured delta proteobacterium
AGGGGAAAAGGTATACAGGGTTGAACCATGAAATACGAAGGAACAATTTACAGGCCTCCAAGCGAGGCAGGCAGTCTCATTCTGCAGATAACCATCGGCTGTTCCCATAATAAGTGCACATTCTGCGGTTCTTACAAAGACAAGAAATTCCGGGTACGCACATTTGATGAGATAGCTGAGGATGTTGAGGAGGCAAAGCAGTACGCCCATTACATCAGAAAAATCTTTCTCGCCGACGGCGACGCGCTTATCATCCCGCAAAAAAGGCTTATACCCATCGTACAGCTTGTCAAGGATGCGTTTCCCAAGCTCGAACGAATAGGCGTCTACGGGAACACAAAATCGATCCTCAAGAAATCTATCGAAGAATTGAAGCAGTTAAAGGAAATGGGCGTCGGGATCGTATACCTCGGCGTGGAATCGGGTGACCAGGTCGTTCTCGACAAGGCTTGCAAGGGTACCGTGCTCGACAAGACGGCTGAAGCGGCCCAGAAAGTGAAGGATGCCGGGATGCTGCTTTCCGTGACCGTTCTCCTTGGCCTTGGCGGCGTCGAGAGAAGCCAGATACATGCACAAGAGACCGGAAAATTCTTGAGCAGGATAAAACCAGATTACGCCGGCGCTCTCAGCGTTATCGTAGTGCCCGGCACAGTGCTCGCCGGCGAGATAGAAAAGGGCACCTTTGTCGTGCCCGATCCCTATATGCTTCTCGAAGAACTGTACACCATGATCGAGAACACCAACGTTGATCACACGTACTTCGCGTCAAACCATGCATCGAATTATCTTCCCGTCAAGGCATGGCTTCCCGAAGAAAAAGAAAAGACCTTGCAAGCTATACGGCATGTCCTTTCCGAGCGCGATCCATCAATGCTGAGGCCCGAGTTCATGAGGGCCCTGTAATATGATCGGAAAATCGGGCGGCAGTGACGGCGAATTTGTTGATATACCCATACGTGTCCGGTATGCCGACACGGACCAGATGGGGATCGTCTATTATGGCAATTACCCCGCATTCTTCGAGGTCGGGCGCAGCGAATACATGCGGCAGAAAGGATACCCCTACCGTGACGTGGAAGAGATGGGATATTACTTCGTTGTTGTGGCCCTTGAGGCGAAATATTACGGCAACGCGACATACGACGATGTGGTTATCGTAAAAACCAGGGTTACAGAACTTAAATCGAGAGGCATTACTTTTCATTACGTCGTGACGCGCGATGGCACCCTCGTCGTGGAGGGATCCACAAAACATATCTGTCTCAACAGCGACAAAAAACCCGTCACAATACCTCAAAAGATCCTAGAAATATTCCGAGATGGCCGAACCACATAATATTCTGGTCATTCGGCTCAGCTCCCTTGGTGATGTGCTGATGAGTGTCCCGGCGGTACGGGCATTGCGGCAGCATTTTCCGGAAGCGCACATCTCATGGCTTGTTGAAGGCTCCGTGGCGAGCATCATTGCACAGCAGGACTTCATCGATGACGTCATATATTTCCCGCGCGGCGCCCTTTCCCGGCATTTTAAAACCGGCCATTTTTCCACAACCGCGTATATCCTGAAAGATTTTTTGAAAAACCTCCGGCAGCGCAAATACGATCTCGTCATCGATCTTCATGGCATCGCGAAAAGTGCGGCGATGATGATGCTTGCGCGAGGACGCAGAACGATCGGCTTCGGTTCCATGTTCTCGAAGGATATGACCCATTTGTTTTATCGTGAACGGGTAAACGGCATCCAGAAGAGGATCCACAAAGTTGACCGCAACATGCTCGTTGCCGGTTTTATGGGATGCACCGAACCGGTCTCCGATCTTCCGCTAAGAACCCACGATGAATCCCGGCGCTACATAAGTGATTTTTTCCAATCGCATAATATACATCCGCCCGTATTTGCGGTAAATCCTTTCGCAAGCAGGGACTCTGCGTTCAAGAGATGGCCGCTTGAGCGGTACGCGGACCTGATACGCAGGGCCATTCAAGACAAAATGGGCTCCGTCGTGATCATCTGGGGGCCCGGTGAGCGGGAAGAGGCGACGAGGCTCGCCGCGATGGCAGGAGAAAGCGTGCATCTTGCCTGCCAGACGGACATTGCCCAGCTGTACGCCCTGCTCGCACAATGCTCGGTCTATATCGGCGGCGATACCGGCACAACCCATCTCGCCTCAGCTGCGCAGATACCGGTTGTAAGCCTTTTCGGCCCGACCGATTTTATCGTGAACCGCCCCTATTCCCGGAAAAGTGTGATCATCCGGAAGGATGTGCCCTGCAGCCCCTGCAAGAACAAGACATGCAAAACGCGGGAATGCCTCATGAACATATCCGTCGATGAGGTTTTTGAGGCGGTCAGAAAAATAACCCCGGGGAACGAGGCATAAGAATGCGTATTTTGTTTATTTATCCCAACATCAACACCCAGGTCGGGTTCAATTACGGCATTTCATACATGTCCGGATTTTTGAAGGAAAAAGGGATCGCAACCGGACTTCTCAACATTAATGAAAAGCTCGGGTATCCCCTTGACCTTGCCCGCATCAAAAGGGATGTCCTTGAGTTCAAGCCCGACATGATAGGTTTTTCCGTTCTTACAAACCAGTATAAATACGCCCTCGAGATCGCGCGCGATATAAAAGAGTACCTCGATGTCCCGATCCTTTTCGGCGGGATCCACGTTACCATGGACCCCGTTAAGACGCTGATGCAGGACGAGGTCGACCTTATCTGCGTCGGGGAAGGCGAAGAGGCCGTGGCGGAACTCCTGACAACGGGAAACCCTGCCGGCGTGAGGAATATCGGACGGAAAGAGAACGGCAGGCCGGTTATAGAACCCTTGAGGCCCTATACCGATATAATTGAATTGCCGTTTAAGGATTACGAGGTCTTCGATTTTCAGAAAGTGATCGACGCGAAAGACGGATGGGTAGGGCTTACAGCTTCGCGGGGGTGCCCTTTCCGGTGCACATACTGCCTTAATCACAGGATAATCGAGATCTATAAAGCTAGTGGTCATATGCCGAGGGGATATATACGCAGGCATACGGTCGACCAGATGATCGAAGAGATACAGTATCTCCTGCAAAATTATTCGCGCATCACGATGTTCATATTCGATGACGATATTTTCACCTTTGACAAGGTATGGCTCAAAGAGTTCACCGAACGCTACAGATCGATCACCGATATTCCTTTCGTCTGCAACGCCCACGTGCGCATCTTCGACGATGAAACGGCCTATCTCCTGAAGAATGCGGGCTGCCGCATCATCAAGTTCGGGCTGGAAAGCGGCAGTGACCGGATGCGCCGCAAGGTCCTTCAGCGATACATGTCCAATAAACATATAGAAGATGCATTTGCGACGGCGGAAAAATATGCGCTGCATACGTCGGCCTTTGTGATGTTCGGTCTTCCTTATGAGACCATCGAGGACATACACGAAACGATCGAGCTTCTTGCCGTTATCAAGCCGGGACGCTTCAGGTGGTCCCTGTTCTTTCCTTTTATAGGAACAAAGGCGTGCAGCATAGCCGAGTCTTCGGGCCAGATCGATCTCGAACGCATGGAACAACTCGATAATTTTACCGATGAAACGTGCATGAAGCTGGGAGCTGACGTCGATCTGTATTGTGACAAGGTCAAATCACTTTTATGTGCCTTCGTAAATGCCCGGTCGGGCGGGCAATATACGGAAGGGTACCGGCGCCTGGTGGACGAGATAGAATCCATGGACCTGAAGACCTGGCAGGACAAAAAGGAAAATATTTTCAAGATGGTAGAGAATCTGAACGAAGAGATGGAAAAATCGGGAGGACTCTATTATACTGTGAAATACAATCCTTTTATGGGCGTACGAAGTGACTGGAAAGACGATAGTATATCTTCCTAACTGGCTGGGCGACATGGTGATGGCCGTGCCGTTCCTTAACGCCCTGAGAAAAGAGCTTGATACGGAATTGTGGGCTATCGGCAAAGAAAGCGCCATTCACCTTTATAATGGCCTCGACCTGTTCGATCGTTTCGTGCCCATTTACAGTACAGGACTTTCCCTTTTCCTGGAAACAGCGAGCAAGCTGAAAAAAGTTGGATTTTCCCGGAGCATCGCCCTGCCCCACTCATTCAGATCGGCCCTTTTCTTTTTCAATCTCAGGGTCCGGGAAAGAGTAGGCTATGACCGGAATAAACGGGGCTTTTTGCTGACTTTGAAGGTCGCGGAAAGCGCCCGGCTCGAATCCACTGTCGAGCATTTTCTCAAGATCGCCGACACGCTTGGCATCGGGCGGACGATCGAGTCCCCTGTCCTCGCAGTTTCGCCGGACGAGGAGAACAAATTCGACCAGGAATTTATAAATATTGCGAAGCCGTACGCCATTATGATCGTAGGCGCTCAATACGGGCCTTCAAAATGCTGGCCCGCCGAATATTTTTCGGAATTGGCAGACATCCTAATTGAAAGACACGGCCTCGATGTATTTATGCTTCCCGGCAAAAATGAACGCGGCATCGCGGATAAGATATACGCCGGGATAAAGCAGAAAGAACGGGCCGATATCATGTCGATGAATATACGCGATATGAAGGTATGCCTATCGCGCGCGGCGGTCGTCATAAGCAACGACACGGGGCCTCGCCATATTTCGGCTGCCCTTTCGGTACCAACCGTCGTATTCGCGGGGCCGATGGACGAAGAGTACACATCATACGCAAGCCCATCGACACGCGTCCTGTTAAAGGATGTCCCCTGTCGTCCCTGTAATAAGAAAAGATGCGACAAGGGACATGAATGCATGATGGATATAAAACCCCAGGAAGTTGCTGGAATAGTGGGAGATATCGTTGAAAAGAAAGCCTGAAAGCGGCAGCCTGGCGTATTTTATCGATCATTTTGCAGGTAAAAAGATCTGCGTCGTGGGGGATATTATTGCCGATGTGTATATATTCGGCAAACCATATCGCCTTTCGCGCGAGGCTCCGGTCGTTGTCGTTAAGTACGAGCAGTCGAAGATATACCCGGGCAGCGCCGGCAATACGATAAATAATCTCGCAGCGATGGGCGCAAAGGTCTACCCGGTTGGCTTCATCGGCAGCGATTCCATCGGCGGCAAACTCTTGGATTTCCTTTCCGGGTCAGAGAATATCGATACCGGCGGGATCATACGCCACGCCGGGGAAACGATAACAAAAACGCGCATCCTCGCCGGCGATACCCACGTTTCAAAACAGCAGGTCATCCGTATAGACAGGGATGACCACCGGAAAAATACGGTAAAAGAGAAAATGCTGTTCATGGAAAACCTTGCCGGTATCGCCCCCCATGTTGACGCTATCATCGTGTCAGATTACGGACATGGCGCCGTAAACAATAAAGTGATCGAGTTTATGAAAGATGCCGCGAAGAGAACCACTGTCGTAGGCGATTCGCGGTACAGCCTTAAAAAATATGCGGGGCTGACCATGATCACGCCGAACGAATCGGAGGCATATGCCCTGGCAGGCCTTCCGGAGGATGCCCCCATCGAAGAAGTCGGGAAAAAGGTCCTCTCCGGAATGAATCTCAAGGGACTGCTCGTTACGCGCGGGAATAGGGGCATGTCCCTCTTCCTGAAAGGCGGCAAGGTCCATCATATACCCATATCCGGGAAGGATGACGTAACGGACGTAACCGGGGCCGGGGACACGGTCTGCGCTGCCGTGGCGCTTTCGCTCGCCAGCGGGGCGGATTTTCTGGATGCAGCCAAGATTGCGAACTACGCTGCAGGGATCGTCGTCATGAAACGCGGAACGGCAACGGTAACCCTCGCGGAACTCAGGAAGTCGATTCAAAACGGCGGCAAAATATGAGGAACGTTCTATGTTCTATGAGCTACCGGATATCGTCATCCCGGCCACCTTCTCCGTCATCCCGGCCACCTTCTCCGTCTCCGTCATTCCCGCGAAAGCGGGAATCC
>CAIQJW010000194.1 GCA_903872255.1 uncultured delta proteobacterium
CCCCCCGCCGTCATCCCGGTTTACCGGGATCCAGTGTCTTTGTAGTTTACTTTTGTGAATAATATTAATAACTTCTGATATACATATCTTAAATAATACCTTCTTTTACAATGAATTCAACTCCAGGTTTCCGTATACGTCTATTCAAGTCGGATGTCACACGGTATATATGGTTCCATTTTCTTTTCCGGCAAGGATATACACGCAGGGTTGCTTGTTCGTATTATGGCTTTCGTGGATTGTAACTGGTTAATAATAAAAAGAAAAGACACTGGATCCCGGTAAACCGGGATGACGGCGGGGGGAGTTGGCGACACAGTCCTTGCACTGGGGTGACAGAGTGGGGGCAATTGCGACACAGCCTCTTCGGCGGGGTGACGGGGTAGGGGGCGGCTCTCACGATTTACGATTTACGATTTACGCTCTTTTTTATTCCCACTCATCCGTCTGGGGCTGGGGAAGCTGGTACGACTTCAGGGTTTCGATGTATTTATGAAATCCATCCGGGTCGTCTCTTTCAAGCTTTTCTATTTCCGGAAGGACCTTTTTCATAACCTCTTCATTCTCTACCGCTTCTATCGGGTATTGCATATACGATGAGCGCCTCAGCAGGGCATATATCTTTTGCTGATCGGGTGTCAACGAAAGAAATTTATCAAGTTCGGAAAGCATGTACGGTTTTTTCTCGTCGAGATATCCGTCCACCTGCATTAACAGGTTAAGGCTGAAATCTCCGCACGAGAAATACGTGTGCATCTCATCGAGGCTTGCAACGAGAAGCCGTATCTCTTTGACTATTTCAATATCGTTCATCGGTACAAATATGCCGTTTTCCACCAGTTTTCGCATGGGCGACATCGGGTGCATTGCAAAAGTCCTTACCCGTATGAAGTCAGGTTTTACCTGGTTCAAAAGCCTTGCGGTCTCGATGGCATTTTCGGAACTCAACGTTTTGCCGCCGACTCCCGGCATGATGTATTCCGATAGCGACATCCCTGCTTCTACAACCTTTTTGCCGCCCTCGACGATATCTTCGGGCGTGATGCCCTTCCTTATCATCTTGAGTACAGTTGCCGAACCGCTTTCCATGCCCACGTGTATTCGTGTCAGGCCGGCCTCGCATAATTGTCTCAATTCTTCAATGCTCTTCCTCTTGAGCGTCGTTGCGCGGGCATATGTCGTTATCCGTTCAAGGCCCGGAAATTTCTCTTTTGTGTAATTAATTATCTCGAGTATGTCGGATGTGTTCAAGACAAGGCTGTCCGCATCCTGGAGAAAGGCTGACCTCAGCATGCCTTTATGCGCGGCATATTCCTTTTCCATGCTGTCGATGTCTTTTTTGACCTCCTCGACAGTACGGCGTGAAAATTTAACGCCCTTGTATGCAGGGCAGAAGATGCACTGGTTCCAGGGACAGTTCCTGGTTACACGTATCAATAGGCTTTGAGCCTCGCTGGGCGGCCTGATCACTCCCTGTTCGTACATGATAACTCCTTTTGTTCAGATCGGATGATCGGGAGATCGAAAACCGACCGTTGCCATATATATTACTGTTTCGTCTTCCCCGTCAAAACCCATGATTTTGTTGATATCATCATCATAAAATGCCCCGACCGCACATATGCCCAATCCAAGCCCTTCGCCTGCAAGGTAGAGATTCTGCGCAATATGCCCTGCATCAACATATGCGTAGCGGTAGGCGCGTTGATTGTACTTCCATCGTCCCCTTGCAATGATCGATGACCAGATGAATGTGACCCGGGCATCCAAAAGCACGGACTGCTGAAGCGCTGCTTCGGCGAGGCTGACGGAGAAATTCCCTTTTTTTAAAAATTCCAGGTCGTAATCACCCGGCCTGAAGTGATATATCCCTTCCTCCAGTCCATCCACGGCCCGGACATAGAGATAGGTTTCAACCGGATAAAGCGCTCCTGCCGATGGTGCGGTCCTGAAAAATGTATCCCCGAATTGGGCTGTAAGGCCCTGGGTGGCCCACACAAGGGCGGACAGGTCGTTGAGCTTCAGTGACCCGTTTGCGATATATTCCCTCCGCGACCTTCTTTTCAGGAAAAGTTTCCAGATGTTGGTTTCGCCTCCCGCTTTAGGCTCCGGCAGGGATATCCGTGCAATAGGGTTCGAATATTCCTTAAAGGCTGCGGGAATAGGTCCAAGACCCAGCGTGTGCCCGGCGAGGGACTCGGGAGAATATTTTGTTTCATTCTGAAATCGCGCCCCTATGCCGGGTTCTGACAATTTATTTTTCTTCACCGCTTTACCTGCACTGATTTAAATATGCTTCATACTTTGTCATAAGTCAATCTTTGGAAATGCAGGAATACCGTAAAAACAAATCCGTGGGACCAGCGTGTTGTAGAGGTGCATGGCGTCAGAGTTGTTTTACAATTTATTACTTTTTGGGATTGCCTTTTTCGCCGAAAATAAATAGAATTAAGGCAGGGGTAGGGCACAGGGAGGTTAAGCATGACAGTAGATGAATTATTGGCATCCAGGGAACTGACTGAGGAAGAATGGGAGCTGCACGGAGACCTTATCGAGGATTGCAGGAAAAATGAAGCCATGATAGTGCAGCATCAGGCAGTTACAAAAGAAAACATCGATAAAATGACAGCCGTTCTCGATATGATCTCGGTAAAAATGGTCGAGCTCAGCGTTGCTTTGGAGAAAATAATCGGTGATGCTGAAGATATATCGCTCAGGATGCTGCCGGAAAATAAGTTTTACCGGGAATAACAGGATATACCCTATTCAATGAGGATACTCCTTAAATGGATCATCATGGCCGCTGCGGTACTCATCGCGGCCTATTTTATACCCGGGGTCAGAGTCGCGAGTTTTTTTTCAGCGCTCTGGGTCGCATTGTTTCTCGGTATCGTAAATCTATTTCTCAAGCCCGTTCTGATCCTGATAACATTGCCGATCAATATCCTGACCCTGGGATTGTTCACATTCGTCATAAATGCAGCTCTTATTCTCCTCGCCTCTTACGCTATCAGAGGTTTCGAGGTGGCCGGTTTCTGGTGGGCGATGATCTACGGGATAGTCCTGTCGATCGTGAACTATCTTCTGAACCTGATCGTAGAGCCCCGCAGGGAAGATTGACGTCAGTATTTTGCTGCATGCTGCCTGTGCGACAGGAAATTGTCCGTATAAAGGCCGGCAAGATCGGTTGACGGTATTATCAGAAGGTTCTCAGCATTTCTTCTTTCCGCTGCATATGTAAAGTTGAACGAGCCGGTGATAACCGTTTCCCGGTCAATAATAATTGTCTTATTATGAGACGAGGCATGTCTGTCATCAAGCCGGACAATGACCCCGCCCGATTTAAACACCTTTGCCGACACATATTTTCGGTCTTTTTGCTCATTTTTGTCGAGTATGATCTCAACGTGCACTCCCCGCTTGCGCGCATTAATAAGCGCGGACTGGATCGGCTTCGATGTAAAAAGGTAGCTTTGCACCAATATCTCGCGAGTGGCCTGGTCGATCTGCCTCGTAATGGCCTTTAATGCGCCGCCATCCGGGCTGAAATACACCTTTGCCACCGTATTGTTGAGGAGGATGTCGGTTGCCGCAATGTGCCCGGGAAGCAACATGAAAGCGAGAAGTATCCCCGGAATACAGTAGACGATCTTCTTCATTTAAGCTCCTTTTGCCAATTCCGTAACTATAATGCTGAGAAGGGTTGACGGTCAAGGAGAAGATAGATACAATAAAGAAACAGTAAGGAGTAAGGAGCAAGACGGGATAAATATTGTTTCAACTCCTTACCTGAGTTATATACGATGAAAAAGAAAGTCCTGCTTATTGATGATGACGAAGACCTTTGCGAGGTCACGAAGGCCCTGCTCCATCATACGATGAAGTATCAGGTTTTGACGGCTCAAACCGGTACAGCAGGAATACAGCTTGCTAAAAAGTACAGGCCGGACGTCATTCTTCTCGATATACGAATGCCCGGAATGGACGGGGGCATGGTTGCCGAGAATCTCGGTGATGACACGTTAACCAGTTCTATTCCTATAATCTTCTTGACCGGCCTTATCCTGCAGGATGAGGTGGATGACCAGGGAGGGTGTATCGCCGGCCATCTCTTCATTGCAAAACCTTTCGATCTTAAAAAACTCACCGATATGATCGAAATGGTCACGGCCTGATCACGGGGTCATTTTATTCATAATCCCTAGGCACGAGGCAGATCATGACAAGGGGCCCGTCATCCGCCGTATTCTTGTATTGGTGGACCTCATCGGGCATGACCAGGGCGAAATCACCTTTTTTGACAGACTTTTCGGTACCGTCCGCATCGACGAGCGCCCCCTGGCCGTCGATAATATAATTCATATGCTCGAACGGATGACTGTGATACGGTGTATGGCCTCCAGGTTCGATCGTAAAGACCCGCAGGGAATAATGCGGCACTCCGTCGGCCCTGGCAAGGGGGATCTGCTTCCACGCACCCTTTGCTCCATCCATCGTCATCACGACCTTATCGATTTTTGTCAGATCGGTGATTTTCATAAAACCTCCCCCCTGCTGTTGATAACGACTATATTCATCGGTATCACCCTGCCGGACCTTTGCATTGCCGTCTTGATGATGACCGGCATTTTCGAACAACAGGGAACTTCCATTATTGCTACGGTAACGGTTTTTATGTTGGCGACTGCAAAGATCTGTGTGAACCTGTCCACATACTCACCGGCATCATCGAATTTCGGGCACCCGATCATGAGAACCTTGCCTTTAAGGAGGTCTTCATGAAAGGCGGGATACGCTGCCGGCGTGCAGTCGGACGCCACAAGAAGGTCCGCATTCTTGAGGAAAGGTGCGGTCGGGGGAATGAGCCTGATCTGTACCGGCCAGTGGGTAAGTTCTGATCCATGCCGGGGCAGGGACCTTTTTTCCGACAGATATTTTTCGACCGCTTCGGGATCGAAGTCATCTGCTTCTCTCTCGATTATCGAAATAGCATCCTGCGGACATGTGCCAAGACAGGCCGCAAGCCCGTCGCAATATTTCTCGGCGACGAGACGGGCCTTGTCGCCATGAAGCTCTATCGCGCCCTCGGCACATGCGCTCACGCACTGGCCGCACCCGTTGCATTTTTCCTCATCGATACAAACCACTTTCCTCTTCGCCATAATCAATCCTTTCGCCTTTAGCCGCCCAATATCTCTTTCAGATCCTGGTCCGGCGTTGTGATCGGTTTAATGTTGTATTTTTCCACGAGCACGTTGAGAATGTTCGGGGTCACGAACGCGGGCAGTGTAGGCCCCAGCCGGATATTCTTGATCCCGAGATGGAGCAGCGTAAGGAGTATTGCCACGGCCTTCTGCTCATACCAGGACAAAACCATCGACAACGGCAGTTCGTTGACGCCTACATTGAATGCGTTGGCAAGTGCAACTGCGATCTGGATGGCAGAATAGGCATCGTTGCATTGCCCCACATCGATAAGACGCGGAATCCCGCCGATATCGCCTAGTTTCTGGTCAAAGAAACGGAATTTGCCGCATGCGAGCGTAAGGACGATACAATCTTGGGGAACCTTTTCAACGAATTCCGTATAATAGTTCCTTCCCGGGTTAGCGCCGTCACAGCCCGCAACGAGGAAGAAATGCCGGATCTTGCCCGCTTTTACAGCATCGATGACCTTGTCGGCAACGCTCATTATTGTATTGCGGGCGAAACCCACCATGACCGAACCCGCCTCGGAGTCTGCGGTAAAACCGTCAAGGTTGAGCGCCCTGTCTATTGCAGGCTTAAAGTCTCCATCAACAATGTGTTTTACTCCCGGCCAGGCCACGGGGCCCACTGTAAAGATATTTTCCTTGTATGAATCGAGCGGTCTCTGGATACAGTTGGTCGTCATGACGATCGACCCCGGAAATGCCGCGAATTCCTTGTGCTGGTTTTGCCAGGCAGTCCCGTAATGACCATAGAAATGTGTGTATTTCTTGAGATTGGGATAGGCGTGTGTCGGCAGCATCTCGCCGTGCGTGTAAACATAGATTCCCTTGCCTTCGGTCTGCTTGAGGATGTCCTCCAGATCTTTGAGATCGTGTCCCGAAACGAGGATGGCTTTCCCTTTTTTGACTCCGCGCGGCACTTCGGTAGGGACCGGATGGCCGTACGTTTCCGTATTTGCGGCATCGAGAAGCTCCATTGCCTTCAAATTGATCTCACCGCATTTCAATACAAGCCCGAGCCATTCATTGAGGCTGAGTTTGTTTTTACAAACCTCGGACAGCGCCTCGTATATGAAACTGTAGACCGCATCATCTTCCTTATGCAGCAGGGCCGCATGGTAGGCATAGGCCGCCACGCCGCGTATTCCGAAGATGAGGGTGTGCATCAGGGAGGCAATATCAGGATTTTCATTCTTCACAACCTGGAACCCAACCGCCTCACCCTGTTTTACAAGCCCTTCGGGGGTTGTATCGGGTTTTGTAGGGCCCTTGCCGCCGGGAAGCGTGGTATTTCCCCCCTTTGCCGCGATAGCATCAATAAGGAGGTCACGCTTGACTGCAACAAGGGAAAGCATCATTGCCAGTCGTTCAGCATCAAAATCGACATTGGTCAGCATATGAAACAGCGCTTCGATCGTGAGCAAGTTGGTTTCTCTATCAGTTTTTATCCCGTGTTTGAGGCCTTCCCGGGCAAAGAAAGACAGTTCGGAAACCATGTATACCAGGAGATCCTGAAGCGCCGCAACGTTGGGCTGTTTCCCGCAAACACCCACCTGCGTGCACCCCGTTCCTTTTGCCGTCTGCTCGCATTGATAACAAAACATATAACCCTCCTTAAAGTTTATCGTTCGAATTCATACATGAAATATAACACAGGAAAAAATTACTGCATTGACTTAAGTCAAAAAAAGACCGTAAAGCGTAAGTCGTGAGGCGCAAGGAGTCACGAGAACCCTAAAAAAGCAGTAAATCAGACAAAAAAATAAGGTGCAAAATCAAGCTTTTGCACCTTACGACTTACGACTTACGTTTTACGTTTTTACGGAGTAAACGTCGAAAGCTGTATGGGTATCTCTTTTTCTTTTGTCTCGAGGGATTCCTTCTTTTCGAAGTAAACTTGTTGCTCCGCGATCTCCCTTAAGGAGGTCACGATCTCTCTGTTTGTTGATTTTGTGAGAGGTTTGGCGCCTTTTATGAGTTGTTTTGAGCGACGCGTGGCAAGGTGCACCAGTTCGAAGCGGTTTTCCACCATTTCCATGCAGTCTTCAACGGTTATTCGTGCCATTTTTCTGTCTCCTTATGTCTTCGATGGCTTTTCGGAACGCGGTGTACGCTCTTCCCAAATCATCGTTCAAAACAGTATACCCGAATTGTCCTTTGAGTGCAATTTCTTCTTCGACACGTTTCATTCTCGTCTCTATGTCTTTTTCGCCCCGAAGGGATAAACGATTTTTCAATTCTGCTACGGACGGGGGTTCGATAAATATAAGGTGGGACCGAGGACACTGACCCTTAATACTGAGGGCTCCTTTCACATCGATATCTAGAATTATGTCTCTTCCTTTTCCAAGGATCGACATGATCTCCGCCCGGGGTGTTCCATAGAAATTACCGTGAACATTCTCCCATTCCAGGAAATATCCCTTTTCGGCCAGGTCCTTAAAAGATCGTTCGTCCGTAAAATAATAATCCATCCCTTCTTCTTCATGCGGTCTTTGCTTCCTGGTTGTGTACGAGACAGAGAATCCGCTCTGTGTGTCTTCCTTGAGAAAACGGTCGATGAGGGTCGATTTTCCGACACCGGACGGCCCCGAAACAACGATAAGCACCCCTTTTTCCGTTTCGTTCACCTGCTGCTCCAACGCGTTTTAAGGCCTATTCGACATTTTGTACCTGTTCACGCATCTTCTCTATCTCAACTTTCATACGGATGACGCGCTCGTTGATATACAGGTCGTTTGACTTGCTGCCGATGGTATTCGTCTCACGGACCATCTCCTGTATTATAAAATCGAGCTTCCGTCCGATTGCATCCGCCGACGACAGCGTGGTACGAAAATTACCGAGATGTCCCCGAAGGCGCACGATCTCTTCCGATATATCGAGCCGTTCCATGTAGATCGCCAATTCCTGCATGATCCGTGATTCGTCGATCTCAGCCGATTGCGTGACCTCGTTTATTTTGACCCGGAGTTTGTCCTCATGCGCCGTGATGACACCCGGCCATCCGGCCTCGATTTCGACGACCGTCGCGTCTATTATCTCCATACGCGCGGCCAGGTCTCCTGCGATATAATTGCCTTCCCGGACCCGTTCCTCGTTGAGTGCGTCAAGGAGACTCGCGCATATTTCCGTCAGGATGCCCTCTGAAAGCGTGTGGTTCTCCTCGTAGACGAAAACATCCTTCAATCCAAAGATGTTATCTACAGTCAGGTTTCCCGTGATCCCGTGCTTTTCCTTGAGGTCTCGCGCCATCGCCGCATATTGCTCGACGATGTTGTCGTTTATCCTCGGTATGGTTGCCTCCTCGATGGCCTTTTCCCATTTTACCGTTGCATCTATCTTACCTCTTTTGATATTCCTTTTTATGAGGTCCCTTAATTTTTGCTCGGCTGCGTAATCCTGCCGGGGAAGCCTTATATTCATTTCGAGGTACCGGCTGTTAAGCGAGCGGACCTCGCACACTATTTTTCCTTCGGGAAATTCTTTTTCGATCCTGGCAAATCCGGTCATACTGTTGGGCATAAATCCACCTTTATCGTTGCTTAAATGGTCTGTCGGGATTCCCGCAGACCGTACTTCAGGGATTCTCTCCATCTGTTGAACAGTAAGATATTTTCAGCCTCGGCATAGTCGGGATATGTCCACTGTATTGCGCGATACGAGCCGTTATTGAACATAAGGGTGAGATCGGCGTGTATCCCCTTCCCGATATACAGCCGGTGCGCATAACCTTTTGTGGTTGCGAGTATAACATGTTCAAGGGCGATATATCCAGCATCTATGTTGACTTTCCGTTTGCCCTCCCGGGCAAACCTGTCTTCTATATCATTTGTGGCCAGCTTAATGTCGGGAAGAATATCACGGTCGAAGAACGGGCCGAACAGAACAAAACAGCGCTTGAGGCCCTTTCCCATTTCCGCATCATAGTATGTCGTATTGGTAAAAAGCTGAGGGACGGTTTGTTCCTCTATGGGGCCGATGAGTTCGGCAAGCTGCTTAAATACAGCATCGAGGGCAACGTCATCATGAAAGATCACGCTGGCAAATAGTTTTACCTGCTCGGGCCGTTTTATTTTTCCCATATGATCAAATATTCCCTGTTTTTCCGTTCTTTATCCCGGGGTGCTTCAATAATGTCGAGGGCCTTTAGACCGAGTCCTTCCCCGAATTCCCTGATATCCTTAACCACAGCCCTGATGCGGTTATCGTCCTTCAC
>CAIQJW010000195.1 GCA_903872255.1 uncultured delta proteobacterium
CGGCATGCCCCGTCGCTTGTCCCAGCTTGAATGCGTAAAAAGTAACGCGGTAATTATGTGCTATAGTGCCGCTGTCCCTCTTGGCTATTGCGTTTCCGAGGACTTCAAGCACGCCGACATTTGCCTGCCGCAGAGCTCTTGAGGTTTCCTCGAGCATCGCCTTTCGCCGCTTGAGATCCTCGACCAATGTTTCGAGCCTTTCTTCACGCGCCTCCACCATGACCATCATCATACCGAACGCCTCGGCAAGCTCCGATATCTCGGCCGGATATTTCCCTGATTTAGTGAGTTCAAATACTTCGGATGCGCCACGGTAATCACCCCGTGCTATCTCTTTGGCGGCCTTTGCAAGATATTCAACGAGCTGATGAAAGTCAGGGGTCACATTCATATCGGTCTCTACGCGTCATTATCCACTAAAATGCAGGCAATGGGCAATGGGAAAAGATCAAGAAATTAGAGGTTTCCCCATTGCCTTCCATGCAAAACCCATGTATTCACCGCGTGAAATATGGTATTAGTTACTAATCATGCTTTAAAAATACGGTCCTGAAGAGGGCAGATATGCAAAAACCAAAGGTCCTTATCCTCCTTGGAAGCGATAGCGATATCAGTATTATTGAAGACGGCCTGACATTTCTGACAAAGGCGCAGATACCGTACGTGGTGGATATATCCTCAGCACATCGCAACCCGGAAAAAACCGTCAACTATGCGAAAAATGCGCGCAAGCAAGGGATAGAGGTAATTATCGCCGTAGCCGGGATGGCGGCCCATCTTCCAGGGGTTATAGCCTCGCACACGACATTACCGGTCATTGGTGTCCCTGCAAGCAGCGGGGTGCTCAAAGGGCAGGACGCGCTTTACTCGATAGTCCAGATGCCCCCAGGGGTTCCCGTGGCGTCCGTCGGGATCGACGCCGGAAAGAATGCGGCGATACTTGCCAGCCAGATACTTTCCATCAAGTATGAGGAGATCGCTGAGGCCCTGGTACAACTCAAGAAGGACCTTAAACGGGAGAATGAGCAGAAATCCCTGAATATTCGAAAAAAATTGGGCAACTGATTATCTTAATTATTGAGGTGACATTTCATGTTTAACGCTATTACGGACGTACCGGGAATCAAGGTTGGGAACGCCTCGGATCTTAACGGCCTGACCGGCTGTACGGTCATACTCTGTGAAGAAGGCGCTGTCGCCGGCATAGATGTGCGCGGAAGCGCGGCGGGCACACGGCAGATCGATGCCCTCAGTCCCGGTCATATTGTGGACCGTATTCACGCGATAGTATTGTCGGGGGGAAGTTCGTTCGGTCTTGACGCCGCATCCGGCGTTTCAAAATATCTTGAAGAAAAGGGTGTCGGGTTTGACGTAGGCATCACACGCGTCCCAATCGTGCCGACGGCGGTCATCTTCGATCTTCTTTTTGGGGACCATACGGTTCGTCCAACGGCACAGATGGGATATGCCGCGTGCCTTAATGCCCAGGAACAGGTTCCGGAGGGTTCTGTCGGGGCCGGGGTCGGCGCGGTCATTGGAAAACTTTTCGAGACACCCCGCGCAATGAAAGGCGGACTTGGCACATGCAGCGTGGCCATGCCCGACGGGCTTCGGGTCGGCGCGCTCGTTGTCGTCAATGCATTCGGTGATATTATCGATAACATAACGGGCAGGATAATCGCGGGCTTGAGAAAATCTGAAGACAGCATGGAGTTTGCCAATACGACCAATTTGCTCAAGCAGGGAGTCGTAAAACAAAAATTTGCCCTTGTCAATACGACCCTGGGTGTTGTTGCGACAAACGCAAGGTTCACGAAAAGGGATATCACAAAGATTGCTCAAATGGGGCAGGGCGGTTTCATAAAGACGATCAATCCCGTCCATACCACGTTTGATGGCGATCTGGTTTTTGCCTTGTCGATGGGCGATATCGAAGCCGATATAAACATGGTCGGGGTGCTGGCGGAATTTGTTGTTGCCGAGGCAATAAAAAGGGCGATAAAAAAGGCTGACGGTTTCGGTCTCATTCCGGCTTTTAAAGATATTAATAAAGGCTGGAAGGCCGGATAATATCTGAATATCGGACTGCATCGCTTAAGTGGAGCAGGGCATGGAAGAGTACAAGAAAATAGCCGATATAATCAAAGAAAAAAAATATATTGTGGCATTCACCGGGGCCGGAATATCAGTAGATGCGGGGATTCCTGCGTTTCGCGGAGGACAGGGGCTCTGGGAAAAATACGACCCGATGGAATATGCGCAGATATCAGCCTTCATGAGGCATCCCGAGAAGGTCTGGGTAATGTTAAGGGATATGGCATCCGTTGTTTTTGCGTCCGCCCCCTCGCCGGCGCACAAGGCCCTAGCCGGCCTTGAAAAGCTGGGATATCTCAAGGCTGTCATTACGCAAAATGTTGACGGGCTTCACCAGGTGGCGGGAAATACCAACGTGATCGAATATCACGGCAATCATCGGTGGCTCATATGCATAGACTGTCAGGAGCGGCTGCCGTTCACACCCGAGGCTGCCGCGGTACACCCTTATCCACGATGTGAAAAATGCGGGAAGGCATTGAAGCCCGATGTTGTCTTTTTTGGCGAAGGCATCCCGATGTCCGAGACGGTTCGCGCGAATAATGAGGCGAACCAGTGCAATGCCATGTTTATCATCGGTACATCGGGTGTTGTTTATCCGGCCGCCGATATACCCCATCAGGCCAAATCCAAAGGGGCGGTCATAATAGAGATAAACGTGGAAAAAACGTCTTTCACATCATCGATAACAGACCATTTTCTTGAGGGGACGGCATCGGACATTCTCCCCCGCATACTTAAAGTTTTGCAAATCAATTGAGCATGGGCGTATGGGTCTGAAAAAAAAGATCGCGACAAAGGGTAGCACAGGAAAACGTCCCGCAAGGCCTGAGGATACGTACTTCGTCATAATGGCAGGCGGCAGGGGCGAACGATTCTGGCCGCTGAGCACCGAGTTCTCACCTAAGCCATTCATCGGCCTGATCGGACAAAAGACCTTTATAGAATTGACAGTAGAAAGGGCGCGAAGGATAGTCCCGATCGAACGTATATTCGTCGTACTGGGAAAGGAGCACGTCCCCGTTGCACGCACGTGTCTGCCGGGTCTTCCTCAAGGGAATTTCATTGTCGAGCCGGTAGGACGCGACACTGCGCCATGCGTTGCTTTAGCGGCATCCATAGTAAAGGCGAAAGACCCGGACGCAGTCATGGTTATCCTGCCGTCGGACCATTTTGTGCCCGACGAAAAAAAATTTACGGCCTTGATCAAGAAGGCGATAAAAGTTGCGCGCGGCCGCAATGACCTGATAACTATCGGTATCACCCCGGACAGGCCCGAAACAGGGTACGGTTATATCAAGAGGGGTAAACCTGTCACGCTGCCTCATGGGCCGGACTGTTTTGAGGTGGACCGGTACGTTGAGAAACCAAATATCACAAGGGCCCGCCGCTATATCAGGGAGGGCGGGTTTTATTGGAATGCCGGGATCTTTGTCTGGCGGGCTGCCGTGCTTCTCGACACGCTTCGGCTGCATATGCCGAAAATGCACGAAGGAATTATGGAATTTCAAAAAGCGGCAGGATCGCGCCGGTTAAAAAAGGCCGATGCCATCTTCGCAGGCCTGGAAAAGGTCTCTATCGATTACGGCCTGATGGAAAAAGCCAA
The DNA here is from genome assembly GCA_903872255.1 of uncultured delta proteobacterium. Classification (GTDB taxonomy): domain Bacteria; phylum Desulfobacterota; class Syntrophorhabdia; order Syntrophorhabdales; family Syntrophorhabdaceae; genus Delta-02. The sequence goes on from CAIQJW010000195.1 coordinate 3,701, forward strand.
AAATGTTCTCGTTGTGCCGGCCACTTTTTCATGGGATGACGTCGGCACCTTTACTGCTCTTCGCAGGGTCATGCCCACCGACAAGGACGGCAATGTCGTTATGGGCAATGCCGTGGTTCTTGACACATCAACCTCCGTAATAATATCCGGGGACAAACCGATAGCCGTTCTGGGAGTTTCCGATATTGTCATCGTTGCGTCTGACAATGGTATCCTGATCTGTGATGCATCCAAAGTACAGGAAGTCCGTCGGGTGACCCGGATCCTGGCGGAAAAAAACCACAAAAAATAACTGTATAAATTTTCAAACTCCTTACTCCTTACTTATTTACGTCTTTCCGGGACTTTTTTACCTCGCGAAAAGTAATACAACAAATTAACCGAAATAATTACGAGAGGGGTTGCAGGTGTGATAGCGCGAGTTCCCACGGCCACCGTGTATGGTATTGATGGAATAAAGATCGATGTCGAGGTGGATATTACCTATGGGCTCCCGCAGTTCAATATGGTCGGGCTGCCGGAAACGTCAGTCAAAGAAAGCAAGGAACGTGTGCGCTCTGCCATCAAAAATGCGGGTTTTGAATTTCCCGGAGACAGAATAACAATTAACCTGGCCCCGGCGGATGTCAGGAAAGAGGGGTCATCGTTCGACCTTCCGATAGCAGTTGGCATTCTTGCCGTAATGAAGGTTATTAATTCCGAATCCTTGCGCGATCACCTGATAGCGGGGGAACTTTCGCTGGATGGACGCGTAAAACCGGTCCGCGGGATCCTCCCCATGGCAATGCTCGCCCGCGAGGAGAGGATCGGAACCATCATCGTCCCGGCAGGCAACGGAAAAGAGGCCTCTATCGTACGCAATATTACGGTCCTTGGGGCCGAGCACCTGCTTGAGATATTTCACTATTTCAAGGGCGACGCCGAGCTCAAAAGATTTGAAGCGGATGACTATGAAGTTTGCGGGTTACCGGATGCCGATGACCTCGATTTCTCGGACATAAGGGGCCAGGCGCAGGCAAAAAGGGCGCTCGAGATAGCGGCTGCAGGCGCCCATAATATTATCATGGTCGGGTCTCCAGGTTCCGGGAAAACGATGCTTGCGAAAAGGCTTCCATCGATCCTGCCTCGCCCCGGGTACGCAGAGGCGGTCGAAACAACAAAGATCCACAGCATTGCGGGCCTTTTGGGGCCCGACAGGGCGCTTATGACGAAACGTCCGTTCAGGTCCCCGCATCACAGCATATCCGATGCAGGGCTCATCGGCGGCGGAACTGTTCCGAGGCCCGGAGAAGTGAGCCTTGCCCATAACGGCGTACTCTTCCTTGACGAGTTTCCCGAGTTCCAGCGTCATGTGATCGATTCATTGCGCCAGCCGATCGAAGACGGCGATGTGACGATATCACGGGTCAATCATGCGGTCAATTTCCCGGCGCGGTTCATGCTCGTGGCGGCGATGAACCCGTGCCCATGCGGATACCTGGGAGACCCGAAACATGCCTGCTCGTGCGGCGCCGCTCAGATCTACAAATACCGCTCACGTATCTCGGGTCCGCTTCTCGATAGAATAGATATTCACATCGAGGTTTCACCCGTTGATATCCGAGAGCTTGCGAGCGACAGGCATGAGGACCCGTCCCGGGTCATAAAGGAAAGGATTGCAAAGGCCCGGGACATCCAGAGAAAACGTTTCGCCGGAGGGAAGATCCACGCAAATGCACAGATGCCTGTGCGGGACATCCGCAAGTACTGTGATCATGATGCGGCAGCGGAAAAGATGCTTGTAGCCGCCATGGAAAAATGGGCCCTCTCGCCCCGCGCCTATCATAGGGTTCTGAAAGTAGCCCGGACAATATCCGATCTTGACGGGCATGATAACGTCAATGAGGCCCATATCGCCGAGGCGCTCAGGTACCGGGTGCTGGATAAAAAGCTGACATAAGGCCCAAAAGGCGGTATAATTTTGGCCCGGCCGGCATCAAAGCCAGCCTGGTTTGTCTGTTAAACATAAGGGAGAATACGATGTATATTTCAGTTATTGGCCCGGCACGATCCGGGAAGACGACTCTTTTTCAGGCGCTCGGCGGCATTGAGAGCGCGCGGGGCTTTTCGGACGGCGATAATATAATAGCTATCGATGTGCCGGACTCTCGCGTCGATGAAATGACGAGAATTTTCAAGCCGAAAAAGACCACATATGCCCGGATCGAACTCGCCGATACGGTTGCGATCGGCGAAGGGAACATAAAAGACTCGACGATCAATGCAAAAACCCTTCAGAAGATGCGTTCAAGCGATGCGTTCATCCTGACGCTGAATAATTTCGAGGGAGCAGCACGGGCTGATCTGGAGCGCGAATTCCTTGGCATTATCAATGAATTCATCCTTGCCGATATGATCCAGATAGAAGCCCGGATCGAAAGGATAAAGAAACAGGGCGGAAAAAAAGATAATACGGCGCTCCAGCAGGAAATTGAACTTCTTGAGCATCTCCTCGTGCATGTCGGGGAAGGTAAAGCGATCAAGGACCTTGAACTTTCTCCGAACGATGAAAAGGCCGTCCGGGGGTTCCGCTTCCTTTCCCAAAAACCTATGATGATCGCGATAAGCTGTGCGGAAGATGCTATTGCCGGGATATCCCAGGAAAACGAGGGAAAATCCGAACATCTTGAAGGATATCCCGTACTGTATGTTTGTGCAACTCTCGAGCAGGAACTCGCGGTGATGGCGGATGATGAACGTGCGGCATTCATGGCGGAGTTTAATGTGAAAGAATCGATACGCGGGCGTATGATAAGCCTCGCATTTGACACGCTCGGGCTTATCTCGTTCCTCACGGTCGGCGACGATGAATGCCGGGCATGGCCGGTACGAAAAGGGGTCAACGCACAGGAAGCCGCAGCGGCGATCCATACAGATCTTTCGGCGCGGTTCATCCGGGCGGAGGTTGTTTCCTACGCGGATTTCATGAAGCATGGCGGGATGAATGAGTGCAAAAAGGCCGGGGTCTGGCGCCTTGAAGGAAAAACATATATCGTCCAGGATGGCGACATTATGTCCATACGGGCAGGGGCGTGAGAAAACAGGTTATAGGTTATAGGTTATAGGTTATAGGAAAAACATAGGAACTTCCTATGACCCATTACCTATGACCCATTACCCCTCTTTATCCGTATACGGTATACTGTGTCCCGACCTCGTTGAATAACGTTAATCATTTCAATGATATATAAATTTAGTCAAATTTTTTCTTGACAGTGCTTTGTGCCTTCTTTAATAATGAGTGTAAATGGGGGCGTATTTCGGGGGGCGACTGGCAGCTTTTCCAACAATCATCTCACAACTTGATAAAATTTCACGATACCGGCTCGAACTGATTACGGCGCGACTGATTTTTTCGTAACGCCACACACGTGTGGCACAGGAGAGATCCATGCCCGAACAAATTCAAAAAGTTCTCGGGAAGCATGGCCGCAGTCCCGACGAATTGATCCCGATTCTACAGGATGTTCAGGCGGCCTTCGGGTATATCGCGGAGGATTCCGTAAAGGTGATTTCCCGATACCTTCGCATTTCAGAAAACCAGATCTACGGTGTTTCATCATTTTACGCGCAATTCCGTTTTACGGTACCGGGACGCCACGGCATCAAGGTATGTCTCGGGACGGCGTGCCATGTCAGGGGCGGCAGCACACTGCTCGACAGCCTTGAACATGGCCTTGGCATTCACTGCGGGGAGACAACCGAGGACAAGCGTTTCGATGTCGATCGGGTCGCGTGTCTCGGATGCTGCGCATTGTCGCCCGTGGTGCAGATCGATCGTGATATTTACAGCAGGATGACGGTCAATAAACTGACGGAGTTATTGAAAAATTATGAATAAACTCGCTAAGAAGATCGATTCTGCAAAAAGTAAATGGGAGAAGCTCAACGACAACAGGGAGCCTATCGTTTACATAGGTGCCGCATCCTGCGGCCGCGCTGCCGGGGCTCTCGATCTCAAGGAAAGGGTCAAGGCCTTCCTTGACGAAAACAAGAAGCCCGCCCGAATTATCGAGGTAGGGTGTATCGGACCGTGCTATCTTGAACCGCTCATCGATATCAAGATGCCCGGGCAACCGCGTGTCAGCTACAGCAATGTCAATGCGAAGATGCTGGGAATGATCCTGAAGTCCCATTTCATCGACGGGGCGCCCCATAAGAAACTCGCCCTCGGTCACTTCGGCACGGACGGTTTTGAAGGTATCCCGAAATTCTTCGATCTCCCCATGCTTAAACCCCAGGTCCGTATCGTGCTGCGCAACTGCGGTTTCATCGATCCCGAAGAGATCGACCAGTACCTCGCTGTCGACGGCTACCAGGGATTCATGAAAGCACTCAAAACGACGCCTGAGGATGTCATCGCCGTTGTGCGGCAGGCAGGCATGAGAGGCCGCGGCGGAGCCGGTTTCCCGACGTTCAGGAAATGGACGGTCTGCCGGGAAGCTCCCGGAGAACAGAAATACCTCATATGCAATGCCGATGAAGGCGATCCCGGGGCTTTTATGAACAGGTCGCTTATCGAGTCCGACCCGCATGCCGTCCTCGAAGGCATGCTCATTGCCGGATATGCGATCGGCGCGAGCAAGGGTATCGTCTATATCCGTGCGGAGTATCCGCTCGCTATCGACCGGCTGAAGAGAGCGATAGGTCAGATGCGCGAATACGGGCTCCTAGGCAAAAATATCCTTGGTTCCGATTTCAGCTTCGAGATCAAGATCAAGGAAGGTGCCGGCGCATTTGTCTGCGGTGAAGAGACAGCGCTTATCGGTTCGATCGAAGGCAAGCGCGGCATGCCGAAATCACGGCCGCCCTTCCCTGCCATATCAGGGCTTTTCCAGTCACCGACCATCATTAACAATGTCGAGACGCTGGGCACGCTTCCTAACATCCTGAGAAACGGCCCGGAATGGTACAACCGTTTCGGGAAAGAGGGCAATCGCGGGACAAAGACATTCTCCCTCGTCGGCAAGATCCGCCGGCCGGGACTCATCGAAGTTCAGTTAGGCACGACATTGAGGGAGATCATCTTTGATATTGGCGGCGGAGTACAAAAGCCTTTCAAGGCCATCCAGACGGGCGGCCCGTCAGGCGGCTGTCTATCCGAAGAATTTCTCGACCTCACCGTCGACTATGAATCACTTGCAAGCGCGGGTTCCATTATGGGGTCCGGCGGGCTTATCGTCATGGATGAGGACACGTGCATCGTTGACCTGGCAAAATATTTTCTCGATTTCACGCAGAAGGAATCCTGCGGAAAATGCGTCCCATGCCGGGTCGGGACGAGGCATATTCTTGAGATACTTGAGAAGATCTCAAACGGCGAGGGCACTCCCGATGATCTTCTTTCATTAAGAACTCTCGGCGACACGATCAAAAAAGGCGCATTGTGCGGCCTCGGCCAAACCGCGCCCAATCCGGTATTAACGACCCTAAGGTATTTCCGGAACGAGTACCTGGAGCATATCAAGGACCATAAATGCCGGGCTACCGTGTGCAAGTCTTTGATCGAATATCGTGTCATCAAGGAAAAATGTACCGGATGCCAGTCATGTGTCCGGGTATGCCCAACGGGGGCAATTACCGGTCCGAGGTCAGAGCCTCATAATCTCGACGCCTCAAAGTGCATAAAGTGCCGTTCTTGCTATGAGGTTTGCCGTTACGAAGCTATCGCGGGCGACGCCATCGTGATCAGGACAGCGGAGAGACAATCATGACCAAGGAGAAAAAGGTTTCCATCATAATCGATAACAGGAAAGTGGAGGCGAAGGCTGGTCTGACCATTCTCCAGGCGGCGCGCGAAGCCGGCGTTGACATACCGTCGCTGTGCGCACTGGAACACCTGCCTTCATACGGCGCATGCAGGTTATGCGTCGTTGAAGTTGACGGCATCAGGGGTTTCCCGACATCATGCACGACGCCGGTAGACGAAGGCATGGTGATCAGGACCGATACCGCAGAGGTAAAGACGCTCCGGCAGGAAGTCTTAAAGCTCCTCTTGAGCGAGCATCCGGCAAGCTGTCTTTTCTGCGGTGAACAGGATGATTGCAAGGATTTCCAGGGGACGATCCGCAAGGTCGGCGTCACAACGGGCTGCCGTTATTGCCCGAACGACTCACTGTGCGAGCTTCAGGATATTACGCAGAAAGTCGGTCTCACGGAGACATCATACCCGGTGTATTACCGGAATTTTCCCGTAGAAAAGGAGGACCCGTTCTACGACAGGGACTATAACCTGTGCATACTCTGCGGACGCTGCGTCAGGGTGTGCAACGAGATCCGCCTTAACGGGACATTGAGCTTTAAGCAGCGCGGCAAGCTAACGACGATCGGTCCGGCATTTGCGCGGACTCATCTCGAAGCGGGCTGCGAATTCTGCGGCGCCTGCGTTGCCGTATGCCCGACGGGCGCATTGTCGGCAAAGGCAAGCAAATGGTCGGGAAAACCGGACGAGATAGTCGAAACGACATGTCCGTACTGCCCGACCGGGTGCACGCTCGACCTGAAAGTAAAGGACGGTGAGGTTGTCGACGTCAGCGCCGACTACGACTCACCGACGGAGCACGGACTGATATGCGTTAAGGGGCGCTTCGCCATACCGGAGTATGTGCTGAGCCCGGACAGGCTGGCAACCCCGACCCTTCTCGTGCCTGAAGGGCATGACCTTGTAGACTGGGACGGGGCCCTCGATCTGGCTGCTGAAAAGATAAAAGAGGCCGGGGCGAAGGGTTCATGCGTTGTTGTGTCCCCGGACCTTTCAAATGAGGACCTTTTCGTCGCCCAGCGGTTTGCACGGGAGGTGATCGGCACAGAGGCGATCCTTTCGCCCGTCCTTTATGACCTCGGAAGTGACCTCAGGGCCTTCGTTGACCTTGTCCTCACGTCAGAGCCGATCGATTGCGTGGAGAGTGCGAAGGGCATTCTCTCTATCGGCCTTGACACGACCTACGGCTTCACGCCGCTCGGAATTGCCGTCAAAAAGGCGGCCCGTAAAGAGACCGCGCTCATGACCATCGATGACGGTGAATGCAACCTCGATTTCCTGGCGGAAGAGGCATTCCAGTCAGATCCTGAAAAATGGCCGGAATACCTTGACGGCATTATGAAATCAATGTCGGGCAACGGCAAAAAAGGCAAAGCGCCGTCATCCTTCTTCAAGAAGGGCGAACGCAATGTCGCGATTGTCGGACCCGGTGCGATATTCTCGAAAAAACGCAAAGAGATATTCGAACGCGTTCTTTCGATGAGGAACGACCTGGGATGGAAGGTTATAGTCTGCCATCCTTATACCAACCTGCTCGGCATGCTTGCCATGGGTGCATTTCCCGGACTTATGCCCGGCAGTATTAAATCCGACGGGGTACTGAAATTCAAAGATCCCGCTGCGGTTGTCGACCTTAAAGGCAAGCGCAAGGTCGGATATTTTGTCGGCGAGGTACCGTCAGACGGTATGCCTCAATGCGATTATATCATTTACCAGAATGCGCTTCCGGCACCGGAAGGGGTTAAGGCGAACATTAACCTTCCCGCGGCCCTGTTTACCGAAGTTCCCGGAACAACCATCAACTTTGAGGGCAGGATACTTTCTTTCAACAAGGCGTCGGAGCCATTTGCCGATTCAATGGCAGACTGGTGGATCATGTCCGGCATAGCAGGAAGGATCAAAAAAGGCGCGTTGAAATATAGCTCGCTCGCAGGGATACAATCGGAGATCAAAAAGGTTGTTCCCGGTTTTGCGGGAAAAGACAAGAAGGTCCCGAGGAAGAAGGTAGTCATGGAAGGCAAAGCCGCCGAGAAGGCCGTATCCCGTAAAAATACGGCGGAGATGCCGGCATCTTTCCGTGGTGTGCCCCTTCACGATCACGTCGCCGGCATGAAGGTGATAGAAGAAAGGAGGCATAAGTGAATAAAGTTATAGAACGGTCCATGATCGTTCCCAACATGCACGTCCTTGTGGTAGAAGCGCCGGAGATCGCGACCAAGGTCAGGCCCGGTCAATTTGTCATTGTCCGCGGGGCGGAAGAAGGCGAACGCATACCGCTTTCAATAGCCGACTATGACCCCGAGAAAGGCACGATAACCATAGTCTTTATGGAAGTTGGCGCCTCGACATCGGTGCTTGCGGGACTCAATGCAGGTGATGAAGTCCCGACATGTGTCGGGCCTTTGGGGAACGAAACGGTAATCGATACATTCGGTAATGTCCTCCTTATCGGCGGGTGCTACGGAATTGGAAGCCTGTATCCCGTCGCAAAGGCACTCAAGGCAAAAGGGAACAAAGTATCAATTGTCCTTGAAGCCAGAAGCTCATACCTTATCTACTGGCTTGATAAGTATGTCCCTCTGGCGGACAGGATATACACTATCACCCGTGACGGCAGCATGGGGACGAAAGGCCATATAAGCCGCCTGCCCGATGTTATTCACGGCATGCGGGAGAAGCCCGACAGGATCATAGTGAACGGGTGTACATATCTCATGGCGCATACGTCAGAGGTCACGAGAGACCTTGCCATCCCGACCGTGGTCAACCTGAACCCGATCATGATCGACGGTACGGGAATGTGCGGCGTATGCCGGGTAACAGTCGGCGGGCAGATGAAATTCGCCTGTGTCGATGGCCCGGAATTCAATGGACATGACATTGACTGGAAGGAATTTCTCGCGCGCAGAAAGGCGTATCTGAGGGAGGAATCTCTGTTCTTCCGCAGAAGCGACGCCGCTTTCGCGCATAAAGAAGGGAAGTGTGCCTGGCATGAATGACGATAAAACTCAGGAAAAAACAAGCAAGATAGATCTGAACCGGAGGGCGATGCCCCATCAGTCTCCGAAGATCAGGCGAAATAATTTCGAGGAAGTGGCGCTCGGCTATACGCAGGAATTGGCTGAGGCGGAAGCCTCACGGTGCCTGCAGTGCAAAAAGCCGCGATGCCAGACAGGATGCCCTGTCGGGATCGATATTCCCGCTTTCATAGGCTGCGTTAAGAAAGGCGATTTTGCGGCGGGCATAAAAAAGCTCAAAGAAAAGAACTGTCTTCCTGCCATTTCCGGCAGGGTATGCCCGCAGGAATCACAGTGCGAATCAAAATGCATCCTGCTCAACAAGGGCGGTGAGATCGCGATCGGCCGTATTGAACGCTTTCTTGCCGACTGGGAAGCGGCCCAGGGGAAGATCGACCTTCCGGAAAAAGCTAAGCCGACAGGGAAGAAAGTGGCAATTGTAGGTTCCGGGCCCGCCGGGCTTACCGTGGCGGGCGACCTTATCATGCTCGGCCATGAGGTGACGATCTTTGAGGCGCTTCACAAGGCCGGCGGCGTGCTCGTATACGGCATTCCGGAATTCCGTCTGCCGAAGGCGATCGTGGCACGTGAACTTGACTATCTGAAGATGCTCGGCGTCAAGGTGTTTACTGACTTTGTTGTCGGGAAGACCCGGTCTATTGACGAGCTCCTTCAGGAATTTGATGCCGTTTTCGTGGGGACCGGCGCGGGGCTTCCCTGGTTCATGGATATACCCGGGGAAAATTTGAACGGCGTTTATTCCGCCAACGAATACCTGACGCGTATGAACCTGATGAAGGGCTACCTGGCCCCGAAGGCGGCAACGCCTGTAAAGAAGCACCTTAAGGTCGCCGTTGTCGGCGGGGGCAATGTCGCAATGGATTCGGCGAGGACGGCCCTTCGTATGGGCGCTGCCGAATCTCACATCGTGTACCGGCGTTCTCATAAAGAACTGCCGGCGCGCGCCGAAGAAGCAGAGAACGCTGAGGAAGAAGGCGTGATCTTTGACGTGCTCACGTTGCCGCTCGCGTATATTGGCGATGAGAACGGATGGATAAAAGAGATCGAATGCCTCAAAATGGAGCTTGGTGAACCGGATGCGTCGGGGCGGCGCACGCCGGTAGAAGTGCCCGGTTCTAATTTCCGGATGCCGATAGATGCCGTAGTCGTAGCGATCGGCAACAGCCCGAATCCCCTGGTGCCCCAGACAACCCCCGGATTGGACACAACGAAGCGGGGAACGCTCGTAGCAGACCCGGAAACAGGCAGAACGACGCGTGATAAAGTATGGGCGGGGGGTGACATCGTGACAGGCGCCGCAACCGTTATCCTTGCGATGGGAGCAGGGAGAAAGGCGGCAAACGCCATACACGAGTACCTGACGACAGGCAAACAATAAGATGGTTTGAACCGTTGTAAAACCGCTTGAACGTGGTTTATTTATGATCATCTACCGCCTGAGCATGGCGGTATCCGGGTGCTGGAGGGGACCAGCGCCGGACCTTGCGGCCAATATCCGTAAGAGTGATGATCAGGGGGGGTTTTAACATAAGGAATACTGTATTACACGTTCAAGCGGTTTAAGCGGTTTAATAAAAAAAGTTTCAGGTTTCAGTATCAACGTTTCAGGGAAAACCTTAAGCCTTATTTTATCTCAAGTGAATCCTGTGTTACTGTTGCACCCGTTACGTCTTTCCGGCAAAGAGACTGCGTCACAATCCCCTACCGCCCGTCATTCCGGCGGCTTTTCGCGCCGGAATCCAGTGTCTTTCAACGTTGTTATGACTGATTAAAAGAAGATATTATTTGAGATATGTATATCAGAAGTTATTAATATTATTCACGAAAGAAAACAACAAAGACACTGGATCCCGGTAAACCGGGATGACGGCGATATTTTTTTCTTAATGTATCACGAAATTATCCCTCTTTATGCCTCGCGTCCTGTCACTTTACGTTATAATTTAATCTAAAGAGAAAAGACAAGGAGGATGGTGATGGAACGAGTATTTGTCGAGACGAGGCCCGAGGATATTGGGCATAACCCGTTTAAGCTCATCGGTGCGGACTGGATGCTGATCACGGCCGGGACCAGGGAGTCTTTCAATACGATGACGGGCGCGTGGGGAGGCCTCGGGATCATGTGGGACAGGCGCATAGCCATGTGTGTCATCCGGCCAAACCGCTACACGTATGAGTTCATGGAGAGGTCGGAATATTTCAGCCTGAGCTTCTTTGAGGAAGAATACCGCGATGCCCTGACATATTGCGGCACACATTCGGGAAGGGATGTTAACAAGGCTGCCGAGGCCCGGCTCAATCCGGTCTTCGGGGAAGACAGCATCTATTTCGCCGAGGCCCGGCTTGTAATCGAGTGCCGAAAGATATACTTTCAGGACATAACACCGGCGAACTTCCTCACTCCGGGTATAGATGGTTTCTACCCGAAAAAAGATTACCACCGGATGTATATCGGCGAGATGGTCCGCTGTCTATCGAGATGACAGGTAATGGGTGATGGGTGATGGGTTATAGGAGCGCATCGCGAAACACATGCGCAAGAATATACAGGGTTAAAAAGGCAGCATAATTAAAGAGGCGGATATGAATGAAACGGCAAAGTATACAGCCAAAAAGGAGCTTGAAAAGGCGAAAAGGTCGCGGTTCGTGAAACAGGTCGCGTTCGGGACGGTATTCATTGCGCTTGTCGCGGCAGGGTGGTTCTATTCTCTGATAGGTTACTTTATCCCCCTGTGCATGGTTGCGGGTGTCGGGTTGGCTTCGATCCGTGGACGCACATGGTGCAACTGGATGTGTCCCCGCGGGTCTTTTGCAGACACCTATATGAAGGCGATAAGCCCCAAAAGAAATATTCCCCCCGCTTTGAGAAGGGTTCCGGTACGGCTGGGTGTCATTGTCTTTCTCATGGCCATGCTCACATTCCAGATCGTACGCCTTACGCCTGACGCCTATGCGATCGGCCGGTTCTTCATTGTCCTGCTTACCGTCACGACGATCATCGGAATATTTTTGGCGATATTCATCCATCAGCGCGCCTGGTGCTCGATCTGTCCGATAGGCAGCCTTTCGAGCTGGGTCGGGGCAAACCGGAGACAACTCCAAATGGACCGGGATTCCTGCATAAGCTGCGGGCTTTGTGCTAAAAACTGCCCCATGCAGCTTAAGCCGAACGCCCTGAAAGAACAACCGGCGATGGAATTCAAGGGCGACTGCCTGAAATGCGGTCTTTGTGTCAAGGGGTGCCCGAAGCAGGCACTAAAGTTCTAAAAAGACGCTATTTCACCAACAGCATTTAAGCGCAAACATTTCCTTGTCCTGCTTTTCACATGCGTCATTGACAAAGCCCTCACTTTACTGTAACATTTGTGGTAATTTATTAAATTTCCTGTGTATTTGAATGAATACCGTGCGCGAACTGATGACAGAAAAATGCCGGGGAGGCTCCCGGGTAGAGGTCAACAACCGTAAATGCCGCAGGTGTTTTTACTGCGTACAGCTCTGCCCGGCGAAAGCCATCAAGCTTGAAAAGGAATCCATACGGATTATCCCCGAAAGATGCATATTGTGCGGCAACTGTATTACCGGGTGCCCGCACCGGGCAATGACGTATCAGAGCGACGCGGCAACTGTCAAGGCGTTGATAGAATCGAGCGAAGATGTCGTGGCGTGTCTTGACCCTAGTTTTCCAGCTTTTCTGGAACTTGTATCACCCGGGGGTTTCAGTTACGCGTTAAAGGCCCTGGGATTTAAGGAAGTGTGGGAAGGCGCTGCAGGTGCCGAGCTCATAGCCATGCCATACCGGAAGCTTCTTGCCGGAGACGTCAAGCAGCCCGTCATATCATCCTTCTGCCCTGTTATTGTCATGTATATCGAGAAGTACCTTCCCCAGCTTATAGATAATATCGCCCCCATCGTTTCACCGATGATCGCAGCTGGCAGGATGATAAAAAAGGTGAAAGGTGCCGGGTGCAAGGTCGTATATATATCGCCGTGCCTTGCACGCATGGGGGAACTGGACTCAGACGAGGTAGCCGACGCGATCGATCATGTTATAACATTCCGCGATGTGCGGCTTATGTTCGCGGAGGCTGGGATCAATCCGAGGAATATCGCGGAGGCCCCGTTTGATGGCGCAGGGTCTGCACTGGGAAGGATAATCCCGGTTATCGGCGGCCTCAACCGGAGCCTCGGCCACAGCTTTGACGTCCTCGTCGGCGAGGTAAGCGTGGCGTATGGTCGGCGTCGGGTTATGGGCGCCCTAAACCAGCTGGCACAGGGATCGATACAGGCCAAATTCCTTGACCTTGTATTTTGTGACGGCTGTGTGGACGGCCCATTCATCGAACGGGAACTGGGTGTTCTCGGGAGAAGGCAGGTGGTGTCCCGCTATGCCAATGCAGGTTTTAATTCTACGACGGCGCACATGCTGCAGCACATCCAGAAAGATTATGGAGATATCAACGTATCGCGCACGTATCGCCCCGGTGTCGAGAAACTCCCCGATCCTACCGAGAACGAGATACGGAACGTGCTGAAGAAGATAAACAAGCTTCCCCCTCACAATAACCTCGATTGCCGTGCCTGCGGCTACAAGACATGCCGTGAAAAGGCCGTCGCGGTCGGGCAGGGAATATCGGAGGCCGAATATTGCCTCCCGTATCTCTTAGAAGAAAGCAAGCGGATATACCAGCAGCTTGAAAGATCGCACAAACAGCTTCAGCAGTCGCTTCAGGAGCTTGAACAGGCGCAGTTCCAGCTTATCAGGACGGAGAAACTGGCCGCACTTGGCCAGCTCGCCGCCGGCGTGGCACACGAGATCAATAACCCGCTCGGCACGATAACCATTTACGCCCATATCCTGAAACGATCGCTGGAATCCGATGATCCGAGAGGCGAGGATATCGACCTTATCATCAGTGAAGCGGCCCGGACGAAAGAGATCGTTCAGGGACTCTTGAGCTTCGCCCGGGAAACGAAGCTCAAACCGGGTGAAACGAACATAAATGACCTTATTGAAGAGACACTGGGCCTTATCGTGAACCAGGTCCTCTTCCAGAATATAAAGATCAAGAAAAATCTTCAGGCTGACATGCCGATGGTTTTCGCGGATGCTACACAGCTGAAGCAGGTTTTTCTCAATATCATTCTCAATGCTGCCCAGGCGATGGCAGGAAAGGGTTCTCTTACCGTTACGACATCCCAGGATTCGGGTGTCATAACAGTAAGGATCAAGGACACAGGACCCGGCATACCGCCGGAAATCATCGGAAAGCTGTTCAATCCTTTTTTTACGACAAAGGAAAAGGGCACCGGGCTCGGCCTCGCCATTTCCTATGGGATCGTTGAGAGGCATTCCGGCAAGATCGATGTGGAAGCTGAGTTAGGCAAGGGAAGCACGTTTATCATAAGCCTTCCCGTTGATGGTAAAGCTATTGGGATAACGGCACGCGCTGATGGATTAGCGGCAAATCAAAATATAAATACAGGGAGAAGGAACTATGGCAAAAAGAATTCTAATCATTGATGATGACGTCGATTTCGTTGATCTCAACAAGGCAGTCCTTGTAAACAACGGTTTCGAGGTCGAAACGGCATTCTCCGCCCGCGAGGGAATGGATAAGGTTCAGTTCGATGCGCCGAACCTGATACTTCTCGACCTTATGCTGGAGAAACACGACACCGGCTTCAGTTTCGCGAAAGCCATCAAGGCGGACCCGCGCTACAAAGAGATCCCGATCCTTATGATCTCCGCGGTTGCAGGCGAGACAGGGTACGACTTTTCCCAGGACCAGGACGGTTATTGGATGAAAACCGATGATTTCGTTCCAAAACCGGTGGAGCCGGATGTGCTTGTGCAGAAGATAAACGCGCTTCTCGACAGGAAATAAGGAACATTTTTCATTAAGACTATGGCGGAACTTGTCAATATACTGGTTGTAGACGATGAAAAAGGCATTCGTGAAGGATGCCGCAGGATCCTTTCATCGGAAGGGTTCAATGTCGATACAGCCGAAAATGGCAAACTTGGGCTGGAAAAGGCGAAGGAGAATTCCTTCGATCTTATCCTTGTCGATCTCATGATGCCTGTGATGGGCGGACTTGAGATGATGGAACAGGTGAGACAGATAGACCCGGATACTATACTCGTCGTGATCACGGGTTTCGCAACCGTTGAAACGGCAGTTGACGCTATGAAGCACGGCGCCTACGACTACATTCCGAAGCCGTTCAACCCCGATCAGCTCCTGGCTGTTATAAACCGGGGCCTCGATAAGAGACGGTTGACCATAGAAAAAGAAAAGCTTCGCGAAGAACGGGACCAGAGACTTCTCGAGGTGGCAAGCGAGAAATCGAAGCTGCACACGATCGTGAACTCGATGGCGGACGGTATCCTTGTTATAAACCGCGAACGCCAGCTTGCCCTGTGGAACCCGGCCGTGTTGAAAATGTTCAATGTCACAGGCAGGGTTGATTCCGGCCTCGGCATGGATTACCGGAAGGCACTCAGGCAAAAAGATCTTGTGGAAGTGATCAATAAGGCGTTTTCACCCGATTTTTCCCAGTATACAATAATCTCCGAGGAGGTTGTCCTGTCGGGGGAGACGCAGAAGACCCTGATGGTCATTGCAGCGGGGGTGCGTGATGAAAAAGGCGAGAATCTGGGCGTCGTCTGCACATTCCGCGATATCTCCGGCCTCAAAGAGGTAGAAGAAATAAAGTCTCAGTTCGTGAGAATGGTTGCGCATGAGATACGGGCTCCGCTCGGAGCTATCGAGGGATATCTCAATGCCTATCTCACAGGGGTCGCGGGCACGGATCCGCAATTCAACAGGCAGATGCTGGAGCGGGCAAAGCTCAGGGCCCATTCGCTGATGGACCTTGTCAATGATCTCCTGCTCTTTGCGAAATTGGAATCGAAGAAAGTGGTAAGGAAAAAAGAGTTTCTCGACATGACGGAGATAATCGAGAGCACGGTCGAACTGTTCAAGGTCCAGGGTTCGACGAAGGATATCTCCTTCAGCATGGACATTCCGGAAAAGCTGCCACCCGTCGAGGCCGATCGGGCCGAGATGGAGCAGCTTCTGACAAATCTCGTGTCGAATGCCATGAAGTACAACGTCAAGAACGGCAAGGTCATGGTGAGTGCGGTGCCGGATGGACATTATCTGTCTATAAAAGTGAGCGATACCGGCATCGGTATTGACGAAGAATCCCTTCCGTGCGTATTTGACGAGTTTTATCGAGTGTCGGGACCGAACACGCGATATACGACAGGCACCGGGCTGGGACTGTCGATCGTGAAGAGGATCGTCGAGTCGCATTTCGGCGAGATCACGGTTGAAAGCGAGGTCGAGAAAGGAACAACCTTTACCATCAGGCTACCTTTGAAACAGGTGAACGAAAAGTAACCGTTTTGATAGAATTAAACTTTTAAAGGAGACGTTATGGCTACCAAGAAAGCAGCATCAAAAGTTAACCAGATCATGGAGAAGAAAATCCTTGCTCCGTCTATCACCTTGTACAAGCTTTATGTTCCGGACATCGCAAGGAAAGTAAAGGCCGGACAGTTCGTCGTCGTCCGCGGCGATGATATGGCAGAGCGTATCCCCCTTACCGTTGCAGATTATGATGTGAAAAAAGGAACGATCACGATCATCTTCCAGGAGGTCGGAACATCAACCCAGAAGCTCGCGAAGTTCGAGGCAGGCCAGGCCATTCTCGATGTCGTCGGCCCATTGGGCAAACCGAGCCATATTGAAAAATTCGGCACGGTGGTCTGCGTAGGCGGCGGCGTCGGCGTGGCACCGGTACTTCCTATCGCCAAGGCACTTCTCGAGGCAGGCAATGAGGTCATTTCGATCATCGGCGCCCGCAACCAGGGAATGCTCATTCTCGAAGACGAGATGAAAAAAGCAAGCACGACCGTCCATGTCACGACTGATGACGGCTCATACGGGACTCATGGTTTCGTCACCGACGTCCTCAAAAAGATAATTGAAGAGCGCGGCAAGGAAAATATCGCCCTCGTAGTCGGGATCGGCCCTGTCGTGATGATGAAGGCCGTATGCGAAGTTACACGTCCGTACGCCGTCAAAACAGTCGTCAGCCTCAACACGATCATGGTTGACGGTACCGGCATGTGCGGCTGCTGCCGCGCCTCCATCGGCGGCGAGACAAAATTCGTCTGTGTAGACGGCCCGGAATTTGACGGTCACCTCGTAGACTTCCCGGAACTCGTCCTTCGTCAGAAGATGTACAACAGGGAAGAGAGGCGCGCCCTCTGGGACCACAAATGCAAGATCGACGCACAGGAAAAGGCGGTCAAGAAGGCCCGCAAACGCGTGAAAATGCCCGAGCAGGCAGCGAAGCAGAGGATCCAGAATTTTTCGGAAGTCGCTCTAGGATACACAAAAGAGAACGCAATGATGGAAGCACAGCGCTGCCTCGGATGCAAGAAGCCGCCATGCATTGAAGGCTGCCCCGTCAATGTCCAGATACCGCAGTTCATCACGAAGATCAAGGAAGGCGATTTCATGGGCGCCATCCATATAATCAAAGAAACCAACAGCCTTCCCGCAGTATGCGGCAGGGTATGCCCGCAGGAATCACAGTGTGAATCGAAATGTATCCTCGGCAAGAAATCAGAGCCTGTTGCCGTCGGCCGCCTCGAGCGTTTTGCGGCCGACTATGAACTCGGCCTCGGCGATGTCAGGGTTCCCACGTTGCCGAAGAAAACAGGCAAAAAAGTTGCCATCATCGGCGGAGGCCCTGCCGGTCTTACCGTTGCGGGCGAGCTGACCAAGATAGGCCACGAGTGCCATATCTATGAAGCCCTACACAAAGCGGGTGGCGTGCTTGTCTACGGGATCCCCGAATTCCGTCTTCCGAAAGCGATCGTTCAGCGCGAAGTTGACTATCTCGAAAAGCTTGGCGCAAAAGTTAAGGTCGATGCCATCGTCGGCCAGACAGTAACACTCGATGAGCTTTTTGCACAGGGTTATGATGCAGCATTTATCGGTACCGGCGCAGGCCTTCCCTACTTTCTCAATATTCCCGGCGAGAACTTGAACGGCGTTTATTCAGCCAATGAGTTCCTGACCCGCGCAAATCTCATGAAGGCGTACCTCTTCCCTGAATATGACACACCGATCAGGGTCGGCGCAAAAGTCGCAGTCATCGGCGGCGGCAACGTGGCCATGGACTCCGCGAGGGTCTCCAAACGCCTCGGCGCGGATGTGTATCTTGTCTACCGCAGGAGCGCCGAAGAAATGCCGGCGCGTGCGGAAGAAGCACACCACGCTCGGGAAGAGGAAATTGATTTCAGGCTGCTGACAAACCCGATCAAGGTAGTCGGCGATGGCAACGGTTGGGTCAAGGGATTGGAATGCGTCAAGATGGAACTCGGAGAACCCGATGCATCAGGCAGGCGCAGGCCGGTCGAAATTAAGGGTTCCAACTTCGTGCTCGATGTCGATGTCGTTATCGTTGCCATCGGCCAGGGCCCGAACCCGATCCTTACCTCAACGACCCCGGACCTCGAATTGAGAAAATCCGGCAATATTATAGCAGATGAAGAAACCGGTCAGACAAGCCGCAAAGGCGTATTTGCCGGCGGCGACATCGTAACCGGGGCAGCCACAGTCATTCTCGCAATGGGCGCAGGACGCAAGGCCGCAAAAGCGATCGACGAGTATCTTAAGTCAAAGTAAGTTAAAACTGTAAAGGACTTAAGGCGGGGCTTAAATGCCCCGCCTTTTTTTATGTGCGCCCGGCAGGGCGCGGGCCCGATCGAGTGTAAAAAGCACAATATTGACACGTTTGGTATACTTGATATAAGAGATATCGGCTCGGACAACGGCAAGCAGAGCGTTCTTACCACTCCTGTA
>CAIQJW010000196.1 GCA_903872255.1 uncultured delta proteobacterium
CTGTTTTTACCAGGCCGTATTTTGTCGTTACAGTCGTGCCTTCGACGATGGGAAGGATGTCCCTCTGCACGCCTTCACGCGAGACGTCCGGCCCGTGACCGTGGTCCCGGCTTGCGATCTTGTCTATCTCGTCGAGAAAGATGATCCCCGACTGCTCGACCCGGTCAACGGCATCCGTTGTCACGCGGTCCATATCGATCAGTTTTCTGGACTCTTCCTGGATGAGGTGTTCATATGCTTCGCCCACCTTCATCTTCCTTTTTTTCGTTTTCTGCGGGAGCATGTTGCCGAACATGTCCCGAAGCTGCATATCCATCTCTTCCATGCCCTGCGACGAAAATATCTCTATCATTGGAAGGATCCTGTCGGGGACCTCAAGCTCCACGACCCTGTCATTCATGGTGCCGGCCTTGAACCGCGTGCGGATCTTTTCGCGTGATTGATCGGGAGATTCTTCCTGATCGCCCGAAGCGCTCCGCCTCTTTGGCATGAGAAGGTCGAGTATCTTGTCTTCCGCTGCCAGCGTGGCCTTTTCCTTTACGCGATCATGCTCTTCTTTTTTGAGCATGTTGACCGAAAGCTCGGTCAGGTCTCTTATCATCGATTCCACATCTCTGCCGACATAGCCGACCTCGGTGAACTTGGTAGCTTCGATCTTGAGGAACGGGGCATTCGCAAGCTTTGCGAGCCTGCGTGCGATCTCGGTTTTACCGACGCCTGTCGGGCCTATCATAATGATGTTCTTGGGAGATACTTCGTCGCGCAGATCTCCCGGGATCATCTGGCGGCGCCACCTGTTCCTCAGTGCGACCGAGACGGCCCGCTTCGCCTTATGTTGACCGATGATGAAATGGTCAAGCTCCTCCATGATCTCTTTCGGTGTCAACTGTTTCATTAAAGTTCCTCTATATTTACCTTATCATTGGTATAAATGCATATCTCGGATGCGATCGCCATGGCCTCTTTGACGATCTCGCCCGCCGAGAGCGAAGTATGCTTGACGAGCGCCTTCGCCGCCGCCTGTGCATACGCTCCGCCCGAACCGATCGCCGCGATACCGTCGTCAGGCTCGATAACATCGCCGTTACCGGACAGGATAAGCGTGTGGTCCGCATCTGCGACGATGAGCAACGCCTCGAGCTTCCGCAAAAGCCTGTCGGTCCTCCAGTCTTTCGCCAGTTCGACCGATGCCCGCATAATATTGCCATTGTACTGTTCAAGTTTCTTTTCGAACCGTTCGAAAAGCGTGAATGCATCCGCCGTCGCGCCGGCAAAGCCCGCAAGGCATTTATCCTGATAAAGCCTCCGCACTTTTTTCGCGGTGTGCTTCATAATGGTCGCATTCAGTGTAACCTGACCATCCCCCCCAATAGCAATTCCTCCATTGTGTCTAACGCACAAAACAGTGGTGGCTTCCATTTTTTTACCTTCTTGGATGGGATTTGTCGTATATCTCCATGAGCTTGTCCATGGAGATATGGGTGTATCGTTGGGTCGTGGACAGCTTCGAATGGCCCAGCAATTCCTGGATGCCCCGAAGGTCTGCGCCGTTGTCCAGCATGTGGGTGGCAAAAGAATGCCTGATCCCATGCAGGGCAAGGTTCTTGAAGAGTTGCGCCTTGATCTGATGTTTCTTCATGATACTCAGGAGACCCCGGTATGTGAGTCTGCTTCCGCGAAAATTAATGAAAAGTGCCTTGTTTGCGTTGAATTTTTCGATCTTGCCCGCCAGCTCCAGATACGCTTCAAGGGCCTCTTTCGATTTTTCCCCGAAAGGGACGATCCTTTCTTTTCCGCCCTTCCCCATCACCCGTGCCCACATTCCTTCAAGGTGAAGGTCTTCCCGGTCCATGGAAAGCACTTCGCTCGAGCGCATGCCGGATGAATACATAAGCTCGAATATAGCCAGGTTCCTGATATTGAGCCACCCTTCCTTCGGCAGGAAGTCGAGAAAATGGAACATCTCGTCGATGGTATAAAACTTGGGCAGATGTTTCTCTATCCTGGGGCTGCGTATGATAAGGGCCGTATTTTCATCGATATAGCCCTTTTTTTTCATAAACCTAAAAAACACTTTAATGGCGGACACCTTCCGTGCTAATGACGATTTTTTAAGGTCCTTATATACTTCGACAATATAGGACCGTATCGTATTGTGATCGATCATCTCCACCGGGCTTTTTTCGATAAACCTGACGAAGTCCTCGATATCGCTGCGATATGCCCGCATAGTGTTATGAGCAGCGCCCTTCTCATTGTCGAGATACTTGTAGAACTCTTTCGCGACAACCTTGACGGTCTGCTTGTCCATAGACCATTATTCTATAATTTTCAGTGAAATAATCAAGGGAATTCCCCTGTTGTCAATATTCGGCATACTACAGGGCGGAGACGATACATGCTTCGACACTATTGTCTAAGCCCCGTTAGGACGCTTCGACAATTATTGCCCGGGTTTTCTCGATCATCATATGCAATTATCTCTCTAAGCCCCAGATATTACGAAATTTTGGAAAAATGATAGCTCCTGGCACGTTTGTTGCTTAATATGGAGTGATGTCCGAATTAAAGATATGTACGAAAAACCTGCCAATATAACGGGCATTGGATTTGACAGGCAGAATCCAAATATAGCATATCCGAGGCCGTTCAAGCCTCACGAGGGTTCAGGGGTAACCCCTTCCTCCCCTGGATCCTCCCCCTTTTTAAATCGTTATCGTGGACTGAATGATCTCCCAGTTACTCATATCGTCATCCCGGCGCTTGAGAGACTGTGTCGCAATTCCCCCAACGGCATCATCCAGGGCAGATATTCATTGGACACAGAAGTCTATCCCCCCACACGCCGTCATCCCGGTTTACCGGGATCCA
>CAIQJW010000197.1 GCA_903872255.1 uncultured delta proteobacterium
ATCATCGTCAACGAACTCATCACGAACACGATGAAATATGCCTTTGCCGGAAGGGACAATGGAAAGATACTGGTGTCCTTTTCGACGAAGGACGACCATGCAACGCTCGTAATAGAAGACGACGGTACCGGTATTGCTGAACCCGGTAGGTCTGATCATAACCGCAGGTCTACTGATATGGCGGCCTCCTCCGGGTTCGGGTTGCAGCTTGTCGGTATGCTCGCCGAGCAGCTCGAGGGCACCATCGATGTGAAATCCTCCCCGCAGGGTACCTCTTTCACCATCACCTTCCCTTACGAAGGCGGGACCAGCGGGTGACGAGAAGACCATCCTCCTCGTAGAAGACGAAGCCCTCATCGCCATCATGGAGAAAGAGACGCTCAACCGGGAATGCGTGGCGCGGAAGGTCCTACTTTTCTGCTTCCTTTCTGTATCTTAATTTTATATGTGATAATAGTCACTTACGAATCACTATGGCTGTGATATACTATAAATTGTAGTTATAGTACAGGTCTTACAGAACGGAACCTGTCAATGAAAATGACCGCTCTTGTCAGAAAAATACTCCCGGGATTTCCAACTGATCCTTTGTTTGTACGATTGGCGCTGAGTGTTCTGTCAATCATTTTCCTTGTCGTTTCTCTGGCAGGCCTGTCGCTCTACCATTGCAAACGTCAGCATGAGAAACAGGTCATAATTTCCACCGAGAACCTGTCACAGGTACTTGGTGGAAACATTCAACATATACTGGACAGAACCGATAGCGTTCTGCTTGCAGTGGCGGATGAGATACAGAGACAAACCGTTAGCGGCGGCGTAAATGAGCAGGCCCTGAATACCTTTATTGCGCGCCAAAAGGAGCGGCTGCAGTTCGCCGACAGTTTACGGATGGCCGATGAAAAGGGGATGGTCAGATATGGCACTGCTGTGGTGCCTGCCCTCAAAATAAACATAGCCGACCGCGACCACTTTACCCGGCCCCGCAATAACCCGAACCCGCTGTTCTTCGTAAGCAAGCCGGTAGTGACGCGAATAGATAAGAAATGGGCGCTTCCCGTATCCAGGCGTCTTAATAAACCGGATGGGTCTTTTGCAGGCGTAGTTTACGCAAATATTGAGCTGAAGACCTTTATTGATAGGTTTTCCTCACTCAGTATCGGTCAGAGTGGTGCTGTAACGATGTGCGATCAAGAGTTTAAAATCATCGTCCGCTATCCGGAACCTGGAGGGTTGGGCAGCACCATCGGGAGTAAATCAGCGACCCCGCAAATGCTGGAGATGATTCAAACGGGGGGGGAAAGCGAGAACCCTCCACGCCCGTAGTGCTGTGGATAATATTGAACGAATATTTTCATTCCGCGAGATCTCCTCTTACCCCCTCTACATTATCGTTGCCCGTTCTGCCAGCGAATATCTCTCTGACTGGCGGCAAGAAGTTATAAAGACGGGCTTGATAGTACTGCTCTTCATAGTGGTTATACTCTTTCTTTCGTGGCAGATATTGGTCTGGTGGGGCCGCGAGAGACGGGTACGGGAAGAACTGTATGTGATAAATGACGAGCTTGAAAAACGCGTTGCTGAGCGCACTTCTGAAATTAGCAATGCCAATGACCAGTTACAGACCGAACTCGCAGAGCGCAGGCGGGCAGAGGATCAGATCAGCTCCCTCCTTGCCGAAAAGGAACTCCTTCTCAAAGAGGTGCATCACCGCATCAAGAACAACATGAACGTTGTTGGAAGCCTCCTCTCGATGCAGTCGGACATGTTGAAAGACGACCCGGCGGCCGTTGCCGCCTTGCAGGATTCGAGAAACCGCGTCCAGAGTATGATGGTTCTCTACGACAAGCTATACCGCTCTAACGATTTCAGGGCAATATC
>CAIQJW010000198.1 GCA_903872255.1 uncultured delta proteobacterium
GTGTTGATGTTGCCGGTGAATTCCAGGATCTCGATCTTCCTTAAGAGATTGTTCTTGTCGATCCAGAGCTTTGCCAGGTTCACGGAAGAGTCTTTTTTCGGGACAAGCTCGAAATACTGCATTCCGGCGATCATGCTCTGCTGCTTGACCGTAAAAAGGTTGTCGATGCGGGCAACGTCCTCGATCAGGTCGAAGAAGGTCCCGCCTGTTTTTTCGGCACTCACTTTATTCTTGAGAACAAAGGGCTTGTCCTCTTCCTCCTGCCACATGTACCGACCGTCATAAAGAAAGAGCTTTCCTTTCGGCTTTGTGTATTTCCAGATAAACCCCTTATGCCTCTTGAAGAAAAAATCACCGTCTGCGTCCCGCGTTTTCTTGATGCCCGCAACGAAGATCTTCTGGCGGAAAGACGCTTCCAGGGAATTTATCCCCGCGTATGTCTTCTTCAGTGAGTCGAACGGGGATCCGGCCGCACCCGTCTTTGTCTCCTCGGCGGTGCACGGCACACCTATCAATAGAACGGTAAAGAAGAGGCAAAGAATTGCCGGATACAACCACAGGTCCCGTTTTTCGCTGTCTGCTTTCTTCATCAATACTCCGTTTATCGTTTTAATACTTCCCGCGGCTTGACGCCGTCGGAAGGCCCCACTATCCCCTCCTGCTCCATACGTTCTATTATGCGGGCGGCCCTGTTATAGCCTATGCGGAACCGCCTCTGGACCATGCTTATTGACGCCTCGCCCTTTGCAGATACGAATTCCACCGCCTCCTGGTATTTCTCGTCATCCAGGGTTTCTCCCTCATCCTCTTCCTCTTTTTCCTCGAGTATCTCGTTATGATAGGTCGGGGCGCCCTGCTGCTTTAAGAATTCCACGATCCTTTTGATCTCGCCCTCGGAGACGTACGACCCGTGCAGCCTCTGAAGCCTTCCGATGCCGGGGCTAAGGAAGAGCATATCCCCATTACCGAGAAGGCTCTCCGCCCCGTTTGTATCCAATATGGTCCGTGAATCCACCTTTGAAAACACCTTGCATGCCACCCGCGCCGGAAAATTCGCCTTGATTATGCCTGTGAGCACATCTACAGAAGGCCTCTGCGTGGCGAGTATGAGATGAATGCCCGATGCCCTGGCCATCTGAGCCAACCGGGCGATATATTCCTCGACTTCCTTGGGTGAGACCATCATGAGATCGGCGAGTTCGTCAATAACAACGACAATATAGGGGAGCGTCTCTCCGTCTTCCCGCGATATTTTATGATTGTATTTTTCGATGTTGCGCACACCTTTTTGCGCCATTATGGTGTAGCGCCTCTCCATCTCATCGGTCATCCACCTGAGGGACGTCTTGGCATTCCTGGCGTTGGTCACGACCGGCAGGAGCAGGTGCGGGATGCCTTCATAAAATGACAGCTCAAGCATCTTGAGGTCGATCATCAGAAAACGGACGTGGGCAGGCGTAGCCTTGAAGAGGATGCTCAGGATCATGCTGTTCAATGAAACGGACTTTCCTGAACCGGTCGCACCGGCCACAAGGAGATGGGGCATCTTTGCGAGATCGGCCACGTGCGATTCCCCGGCTATGGTCTTTCCCAGGACCAGTGTAAGATGCGATTGCGATGTTGTGAATGTTTTTGATTCAATTATTTCCCGGATATACACGGTTTCCCGGGCCTTGTTCGGTATCTCGATGCCGACAACCGCTTTCCCCGGGATAGGCGCAATTATCCGTATTGAAACGGCGCTGAGCGCCATGGCGAGATCATCGGAAAGGTTGGCTATTTTACTTACCTTCACGCCCGGCGCCGGTTCAAACTCGTACATCGTGATAACAGGTCCCGGGCGAACCTCGGTCACTCTGCCGTCTATGCCGTAATCTTTTAATTTTTTCTCCAGGATCGATGCGTTTGCCTGGATAGAATCTTTGTCTACTTTTGTCTCTTTCTTCTCAATGGTATCGAGAAGCGATGTGTCCGGGAGCTTGTAAGGCCCGATCTCCTTGAAAAATTCGAAGGTTTCCTGGACAACCGCCTTCTTCTCCGGATGATTTGGCGGTTCTTCCTCTTTCTTCTCCTCCCGTGTCACTTTTATCTCGCGTCGCCGCTCTGCCTTTTTCCGCCTGGCGATCTTTTCCTCTATCATCCCGAGAATGGGGGCCTGTACTATAAGGAAGGCCGATATTAAAAGCAGGACAAACGCGATCAGGATAGTCCCGAACCTGCCGAAAAAATTCATCAGCGCCTTTTCAAGGATCGAACCTAAAAATCCCGAAAATTCTATCTGCAGGCCCCGAATGTGCACCTTGCCCACGAGTGCCTGGAGAAGCATGCCGATCGAAAGGAAAAGCATAACGAGCCCGGACGAAAATACGATAATGCTGGGCGGGTCTTTCTTCCTGACATAAAATATCCCGAAAACAAGGGCAAAGGAGACGAGGATATAGCTCATCAGCCCGACAAACTGGATGAGTATGTCTGATATATACGAGCCTGCCTTTCCGCACAGGTTGTGAGCCGATGCATCCGTAACCGTATGGAAGGAGGGATCGAGGGGGTGGTAGGATATGAGGCTGACGAAAAGAAAGAGGAATATCCCTATCAGTGCGACCCCGAGTATCTCTTTTTTCAGATCAGATAATACCATATGCACTTTAGCGCCCGGCAGGCTTTCTTTCAAGCCTGGCCTGCGATTCCCCTTTAGCCATGAGGGCCTCGATATCCGCCCTGACATTATCCATCAAACGTGTTTTTTGAGACCTGTCCATGCCCTCAAGCACGATAGGATTGCCGATCTCAATGTATATTACCCCCTTTTTGCGGGGAATAGAACTGACTTTTGGCTGCAATTCGTTTGAACCGTAAATGCCGATGGGAACGACCGGCACCATAGCCCGGAGCGCCAGGGTGAAAACCCCTTTTTTAAACGGCAAAAGCCTGCCATCCGGACTGCGTGTACCTTCAGGGAAAATCATAATATTTGTCCCTTCCTTTATCTTCCGGGATGCTTCCTCGACCGCCTTAAGCGCCTCGCGGGGATTTTCGCGGTCAATGCTGATATAACCCGCTTTTTTGAGCGCCCAGCCAAAGAGCGGGATGGCAAAAAGCTGTCTTTTGGCGATCCATTTGAAAGAAAAAGGCAATCGTGTAATCAGAGCATGAATATCAAGCGCGCTCTGGTGGTTGCACATGAATACGTACGGTGGTGATGAAATATGGTCGAGGCCCTCAATTTTGACCTTTATCCCTGATACTGCGAGATGCATGCGCGCCCAGAGGGCACCAATACGATGGACCGTCTCCTGCCGGTCCCCAAAGGGGGCCACGAATAGTGCAAAAAGGGAAAGCACGATGGTCGTGGTGACGAGCCATACCGCGACAAAAGCTTTTCTCATCGACCCGAATCCTCAAGTGCATCGATAATTTCAGCTATTTCATCTCTGACCTTTTGGTCAAGGTCGTATGGCGAGACACCTCTGCGGTCGGCCTCGGCTATTTTTTCATTCTGAGATATAAAACCAAGAAGGGGAAAATCTTCAAGATTTTCCCGAATAAAATCCCTGTCCTCCTGGCTCGTTACTCTATTGCCTACGATATAGACCTTCTTTATCCCGATATCGTCGGCAAGTTTCCTGACCTGGCGTGCCGTTTGAAAACTTCTCCTGCCCGGTTCGACAACAACAATAAGGGCATCGATATATTCTGTAGTGCCCCTTCCCAAGTGCTCAAGACCCGCTTCGAGATCGACGATGACATATTCATCACGTTCTATGATGACGTGGGACAAAAGACTCCTCAAAAGGGCATTTTCTGCGCAAAAACAGCCCCCTCCGCCCTGGGGGATGTTTCCGAGAATGATAAGGCGGACCCCTTCTTTTGTGATCGAGAACCTCTCGGGTATATCGTCGACGCGAGGGTTAAGCTGGAAGAAGGAACCGTATTCCCCTTTCCTGGCGCCGGTTCGCTCGGCTATGAACTCCTCCATCAAGGCAAGAGGTTTAACCGGGCCCAAACTTTCTTCGCCAAAGCCGATAGCGCTGGCGAGATTGGAATCCGGATCTGCATCGATGGCTATTATTTTTTTGCCGCGGCCGGCAAGGACCCGCGCCATGACCCCTGCGAGCGTTGTCTTACCCGCGCCGCCTTTTCCTGAAACAGCTATCTTCATATTTTCCTTCGCTGAAAAAGTATCATCCTTTGTAAAGCATTGTCAATATTGACTAATCCTGGTTTGAAGATCACGCCTGGCCGTTTGTGCCGCCGGATATGTGTTCAACGAGAAGTTCTTTTTCCTCGGGAGTGGCAATAATTATCAGGCTCATTTCCCCTTCAACGATCGTATCCGGATACGGGTTATAGACCCATTCCCCGCTCTTCTTGCGGGCCGAGATAAGCATTAGGTTCCCTATCATCTTGAAATCAATATCCTTTACCGGCCTTCCGATAAACGGGGAATCGACCGGGATATGGACCTCCTCGACCCTCATCGGTGAATATTTGTCGCGGAGCATCATGTCGAGGAATGAGGTCACGTGCGGGCGTATCATCTCGGAAGCCATTCTGAGACCGCCGATAAAATTGAGAGCTACGACCGAATTCGCCCCTGCCCTTTTCAGTTTATCGATATTTTTCGTGTCATTGCAGCGCGATACGATCCTGAGCGACGGGTTCAACTGCCGTGCGGTCAGGGAAATAACGATATTATCATTGTCCGAATCGGTTGTGGCGTAAAGGCCCTGAGCGTGTTCGATCATCGCCTTCCAGAGGATCTCGTTCTCTGTTGCATCTCCCACCACCAGGTCCGCATCTATATTATTTGCCTTGAATACATCCAGCTTTGCTTCATCATTGTCTATTGCAATAAAAGGCCGCTTTGTCAGGTACATTTCATGAACGACATAAAGGCCGACCATCCCTATGCCGCACACGATATAGTGATCTTTCATTTTGGCGATCCTTTTTTCCATTTTCCTCCTCCTGAAAACCCTCTTTAACTCACCCTCAATAATATATGCTGCAAGGGTGGTAAAGAGATACGCGATCGCACCGGCCCCGATAAAAACATAAATGATGGTGAATACCTTTCCGAAAGGGTGGTTATCGAGACCGATCACATCCCCGTAACCTACGGTCGTGATCGTAATGGCTGTCATAAAAAGCGCGTCAAGAAAACTTTTCTCCGGGCCGCCTATGATCTTGAACCCGATCGTGCCGACGAGTATTACTACCAGGATAATCCCCATCATATTACGGAGTTTTTTGGGTATTATCTTATAAAACATGGCACATTATAGCACGGAGCACCGCTGCAGGAAATACTATTAAGAAATTTTCCGGGGTCTTGACGCACGGGGCGGGGTGTCTTATTTTTTGAATATTGTTTTTCCCGAAATCGTAAAATTGAACAATCCGAGGAGATCTAAAAATGACAGGTGAGCGTATGGAGTTCCGGACAGAGGTTAAACAGCTTCTCGATCTTATGATCCATTCCCTTTATTCGCATAAGGAGGTCTTCCTGAGGGAATTGATATCCAATGCATCCGATGCCATCGACCGGGCGCGCTACGAATCCCTCACCAACAGCACCATACTTGAAGGCGGAGGCACATGGCAGATTAAACTCGGCATTGACAAGGACGCGGGCACGCTTACGATCAGCGATAATGGCATTGGAATGGACCACGACGAGATCATAGAATCACTGGGTACGATCGCCCGTTCCGGCACCAAGGAATTTCTCGAGGTCCTAAAGCGGGAAGATGTCAAAGATAACCCGGAACTCATAGGCCAGTTTGGCGTCGGCTTCTACTCTTCCTTCATGGTCGCGGACAGGATATCGGTCATATCTCGCCGGGCCGGGACGAAAGATGCGGGGGGAATTAAATGGGAATCGACAGGTGATGGGACCTTCACCGTGGAGGAGGCGAAAAAAGATTCCCGCGGTACGGATGTCGTGCTTCACCTGCGTGAAGAGGAAAAACTTTATCTCAGCGAATGGGAGATCCGGAGCGTCGTCAAAAAATATTCGGATTTCATAGAACATCCCATCGTAATGGATGTCGAAAAAGAGATCGACAGCGAGATCAAGAAGGGCGAGAAGGTCAAGGTAAAAGAGGAAGAAACGCTCAACTCGATGAAGGCGCTGTGGCTCAAGGAAAGATCGGACGCCACCGTCGAAGAATATAACGACTTCTACAAACACGTATCCCACGATTTTCATCCGCCGGCAAAGGTCATCCATTACAGGGCGGAGGGCACCTCCGAATTTGCAGCTCTCATGTTCATACCATCGGTGGCGCCAGTCAATATGCTGTACCGCGATTTCAAGTACGGCCCCATGCTTTATGTGAAAAGGGTCCGGATCATGGATCACTGTGAAGACCTGATACCGCAATATCTGCGGTTTGTTCAGGGCATCGTTGATTCCTCGGACTTACCGCTCAACGTGTCGCGCGAGATACTGCAAAACAACCGGCAGGTCGATATCATCAAAAATTCCGTGACAAAGAAGATCGTCGATACCTTCGAGGAGATGAAGGAAAAAGAGTATGATGATTACCTGAAAATTTACAGGGAATTCGGCCGCGTCCTGAAAGAAGGGATCCATTTCGATTTTCCCCGCAGGGAAACAATTGCGGACCTTCTCCTCTTCGCAACCACGCAATCGGAAGATGGGAAACTAAGGACCCTGAAACAGTACGTCGATGATATGAAGGAAGGGCAGGAGGAGATCTACTACATTGTCGGGTCATCCCTTGCGGATGCTGCCAACTCGCCGTATCTCGAGGCATTCAGGCAGAAGGAGTTCGAGGTCATTTTCATGACCGACGATATCGACGATTTTATCTTCAACGGCTTCGAATATAAAGGAAAGAAATTCCACTCGATCACGAGAGGGGATATCGCTCTCGACAAGGAAAAGACCGGGCAGATCGAAGAAACCAGGAAAAAATACGAAAAGCTTATCGATCTTATTAAGGGGACCCTGTCCGAAGATGTTAAAGACGTGAGGCTGTCGGGCAGGCTTACCGATACCGTTTGCTGCCTTGTTGCCGATGAAGGCGACCTTGACCCGTCAATGGAGCGCCTGCTCAAGTCAATGGGCCAGGATGTTCCTCAGATCAAAAGAATTCTAGAACTCAACCCGACACATCCTCTTTTCGCCGCGATGAACAAGGCTTTCGAAATTGATGAAAAGAGCGAAGACCTCAGGGAATACATACGAATCCTCTTCGACCAGGCACTCGTCCTCGAAGGTTCAAAACCAAAAGACCCCGCAGCGTTCTCGAAGGCGATAGCGAAGCTGATGGTCGAAGCGGCGGCGAAAATTTCGTGAATCGTGAATCGTGA
>CAIQJW010000199.1 GCA_903872255.1 uncultured delta proteobacterium
CTTAAGTCCATGGGGTTCAGCGAACCGGCAGGAAAGATCACGCAGATCGCGGGCGAGTCATTCCTGTCACTCAAGTCCATGGAAGGGGTCACGTTTGTTTTTGATGATAAGGGGTTATCTCTCAGTATTATGGCGAAACCGGACCTGCTCGCTTTAAAGTCCTTCGATTTTGCGTCGCGGAGACAACAGAAGGTATATTACCCAAGGGATTCAGGCGCGTTCCTGAATTATGGCTTCGAGCATAATTCAGGCGATTCATTCGAATTTCAGAGCTTCAATGCTACCAGTGAGATAGGCGTTCGCCTCAAGGATTATCTTTTTCTGTCGAATTTTTCCTACCAGAACACCAAAGAGCAGGAGACTTTCACGAGGCTTATGAGTAGTGTGACCTATGACAGGAGGGATACGCTTCAGCGGTTTATAACAGGCGATTTTTACGCTGTGGGAGGGGACCTGGGGAGCACCCTCAATCTCGGTGGCTTGAGCTTTTCAAAGGTCTATACGATGGACCCGTATTTTGTGAAGCGTCCCACGTTCAATTTTACCGGGCTCGCTGCATTGCCTTCTGAAGCTGACATCTATCTCGACGGAACGAAGATTGCGGCCCAGAAGATCTCGCCCGGGAAATTTTCCCTTAATGACATCAATTACTACGGCGGAGCGCGGTTCGTGGAGGTCGTGATGAAGGATTCCTTCGGAAGAGAGACGCGATACCGCCTGCCTTATTATTTTAACGATATCCTCTTGAGCAAGGGGCTCCATGAATACAGCTATAATGTCGGTTTCTTGAGGGAGCAATACGGGGTACAAAGCAATGACTACGGAGACCTAGCATTTTCGGCATACCACAAGTACGGTGTAACCGATGCGTTCAATATCGGGTTCAATGCCGAAGGGACGAGAAAAACATACCTTTTCAGTCCCCAGGTCACATTGCTTCTCTGGCGGTTCGGCACGCTGGTCGTTAACTATTCCGTAAGCCACAATGACACCGTGGGCGACGGCAATGCGGGGCTCGTGAACTACGGTTTTCAGGGCAAGATGTGGAACTGGAGGCTCCTTTACAAGCACTATTCGCGGAATTACATGACCGTCGGGAATGAACCCGCGACGACTGTCACGTCGTTTACGGGATTGAACAACACCATACTTGCGGCGCAGGAGGTCCCGGTCACCACGGTGGGGAACAAGTACGAGTTCGGCGCCGGTATAGGTTTCGGGACCAGGGAATTCGGGTCGATCTCACTGAATTACTCCGAGATCAAAAAGTATATAGATCAGGACGCCAGGGAATACGCGGCGGCATATTCGAGAAATATCACGAGAAACTCAGTGATCCTTGCATCCTTCAAGCATGTGAGGAACGAAACAACGTCAAATGAGTTCTTTATCAGTTTTAATTACTATTTTGCGAACAGTACGACCCTGTCGGCCAGTTATTCGCAGAATAAAGAGCAAAACATCCAGAGGGTGGATTATACGAAGAATGTCCCTGTCGGCGAAGGCTACGGGTACCGGCTGTCTGGCGAAAGGTCGCAATCCGGCGAGACCACTTCCGAGACGATAAACCCCTACTTCCAGTACAATGGGAGATACGGCATATATACGGGTGAATACAGGGGGACGTACACGGGCTCAACGAAAGTGGATGCAATGCGGCTTACCGCTGCGGGGGCCATTGCGTATACCGGCAATACCTTTGGGCTCAGCAGGCCCATAACCGACAGTTTCGGCGTCGTGCAGACAGGTGACGTGAAAGGCGTCGGCGTGTCCGTGAACGGCGCCCAAATTGGCAAGACGGATGCGTCAGGGAAAGTCTTCGTACCAAGCCTGAATTCGTACACGGATAACCAGGTATCGATCAATCAAAAAGACATCCCCATGGACCATACGATCGGCGAGATCACGAAGTATGTGTCCCCTCCTCTTAGGAGCGGTTCGCACATCAAGTTCGATGTCGTAAAATTCATCGCCATCACAGGCATGCTGCACGTAAAGGAGAACGGGGCGACAAAGCCGGCGGAGTTTTTCGACGTGACCATACAAGCGGACGGCAAAGACATCGTCTTTCCAACCGGCAAAGGCGGGGAATTTTATTTTGAAAATGTCAGGCCGGGGACATACAAAGCTGCATTCACGTACAAGGACAAGCCCTGCTCCTTTGATCTCGTCATACCGAAAAGCGACGATGTGATCACAGATCTGGGGACGGTGACCTGCAGCAGCCGTTAATGTTATTCTCTGTTCAAATTGTAAAGAATAATTGTCTGAATTCTGATATAATGGGCAGCAAATGAAGACCGCAGCCAGGTTGTTCCTGTTTTTTTTCTTTTTCCTCGTCACGGCGGTTGCCGCCGATGCCGCCTGCACCATGTCGGTGACCAACGTTGCTTTCGGGCCCTACGATGTGTTCGTATCGACGCCGGTTGACAGTGATTCAGGCCGGGTATATGTGAACTGCACGGCAGACGTGGGCACGGCCACCATGACGATAGGTCCCAGCGCCACATCCGGGAGGTTCAACCCGCGCGGCATGAAGCATGCAACGGGCGCAGATGTATTGAACTATAATATTTACACCTCATCCGCCCGCGCAGCAATCTGGGGAGATGGAACAAGCGGACCAAGCGTCGGTCAGGTAAGACGGCCTACAGGCAGGCCGGCGCCCTGGGTTGCTTCGCAGATCATGTACGGGCGAATCCCGGCCCGGCAGAATGTCTCAGCAGGTCCATACAGCGATAATATCACGGTCACCGTAATGCCGTAGCGTCAAGTAAAACAAAAGAATAACCCTCCCTTGACCATCCGCCACCACACTCGATGCAGCTGGCTTTTTTAGAGGATTCTCTTTAATATCGGGATCTTCAAAAAGACAAAATATGCGAGCACAAAGCACAGTGGAACCGAGATCACGCTCGCTATAACCCATTTTGCTACCGGGAGAATGAGGAGTGCCTGCATCGCGAGGGTGACGGCGATGATGATCGGCGGGTGGAACATGTAGACGGCGAATGAGCTGCCGGTGAGCGACGTTGTCAGGCTATTCGAGAAGTTGACCTTTTCGCGGAACAGGGTGATGAGGCCGGCGGACAGGGACACGGCGATAAATGATTCCAGGATTGCATACGAGATGGTCTTCCACGAGACGCCGCCGGCGAAAGTTCCCCCGGGCGGGTTCGTGACGATCGTGAAAGTGGAAAGGTCGTACATCCCTGCTGCAATCTTCAGGGCGATAAGACCGGCTGTACTGGCGATGAGGCCCGCAGCGAGCCATTTTTTGCCCGTTGCCGGGGTAAGGCGTTCAAAAAAGTTCTTGCGGTATGCGAAGATCCCTGCCGCAAACAGGAGAACGTACTGCGAAAAATAACATAGCTGCATTCCCCAGAATATGGAACCTATGGGAAAGAAAAGGCGCAGGAGAAATGCCCCTGCGGCGACGGCCGATATCGCTGCGGCCAGTACAAGATTTACTTCCTTTTTTTCGGAATTGTATGTGCCAGTCGCCGGCAGGAGCAATCGGGCCAGCGCATAAAAAACAGAAAAGCCGAACAGGGCAACCGCGAACCACATCGGGCCGATCCCGAGAAGCTTCATCCCGCCTGTTCTCAGGTAATTCCCGTAAAATTCTGTGAAAGTCGCGGCACCTTCCGTGAATGGCCGCCCCGGCACCTCTGTCCAGCATACGAAAGGCGTGACGATAAGAAGATACAAAAGCGCCGGTATCACGAGGCGCCTGAAACGGTCGATGAAAAACTTTCCAAACCCTTTTTTATCGAAAGAAGCCGGTGTAAAGTATCCCGCCAGGAGAAACATGAGGCCCATGGAGAATGACTGCGCGAACGTCTGGAACGTCGCGAAAAACATCTGGCCGAAAAACCCGTTGGCAACGCGTTCGTTATAGTACCATAAGCCAAGGCTGCTGTACGTCACCGCGAGATGAAGCATTATCACGAGAGCGATGATCATTGTGCGCAGGTTGTCAATATAATATTCGCGTTTCACGGTGCCTTTCATCGAGGTACAAGTCTAATGATACATTGTATCAAAAAGGCCGCATTTAATCGAAAATATTCTGCAAATAAATTGCATTTCTCCGAATCGCCATTTTCCTTTCCGGTCAACCCGGATCTGCCATTACAAAAAACTTTTGCATTGTCAGAAAAAGCTATATGTCCCGTCAGGCCAATTTAGTTATAATGATGACGGATGACAGCCGGTATATACAACGCGGTACTGAGATTCTTCGTGAGACACCGCCCCATCATCGTTCTTTTTATGATCATGATGTGTTGTTTTTCCGCCGGGTGCTGGATAATCAAGGCCCCGTATCAGGTGATCTCCGGTACGGTAAAAGGAAGTTATTACATTGTGAAAGGCACATATGAACTGACGGCGGGTACGACGAAGGTTGTTTACAAGATTGGGGAATTTACCTTCAAGGTTACGAAAGCCCCTCTTAACTCAGCATTCGTCAAGGATGATATCGACAGCATCGATGGCCTGCCTCCACGGGAGGCCATTCGCAAGGGGCGCGTAAAAACCGCGCCTTATACGGTGAAGGGGAAACGATATTATCCCATGTCCGTCGAAGAGGCCCGGTCATATGAAGAAACCGGCTATGCATCGTGGTATGGAAACGAGACCCTCCGTTTAAACAAAGGGGCAATGACCGCAAACGGAGAGGTCTTTGACCCGAATCAGATGACTGCCGCACACAAGTACCTGCCGCTCCCCACGCACGTTGAGGTTACCAATCTTGAGAATGGCCGCTCCGTCATCGTGCGGGTCAATGACCGGGGCCCTTTCCCGAGCGACAAGAACCCGGCGTCAGGCGAAAGGATAATAGATCTATCTGCGGGAGCCGCAAAGAAGCTGGGTTTCTACAATAAAGGACTGGCCCAGGTGAAGGTCAGGACAATTGAGCTAGTGACCGAATAATCTGACTAAAACCTTATTCGGAAGGCGCCGTTGATGCTGTGGGCAACGTATTTGTCGGCACCGATCTGGGCGTTGTAACCGACATGGAAGGAAGCGCCCATCTGAGAGAACACCGAAACCCCGGCGCCGCAAATGAAGAAATCCCGGTCAACCGGTGTGTTCTGAATGTCGAAAGGGGAGCTTCCCTGTGCCAGCCGGGACGTTACGGTATAATTTCCCCGCAGGAACTCATGCCCGTATGACAGCACGATGCCAGGCATGAAAGACACCTTGCCCGTTTCGAAGGTGTAGTATATCTTCGCGCCGATGTTTCCTATTAGGGATTCAGTGCTCTGACTGTCAACGTTAAGGTTCAGGCTGTTTGCCCCCGATTCCGTGAAACTGTCGATGCCAAGATTGATGTACTGGAGGGAAACCGAAGGGGCAAACATCCATTTGCTTAAGTTCGCTTCGTATCCCGCCGCCCCGTATAAGGTTGCCTGCTTGCCTGCCGGCCGGGAGGTGGCGGTGCGGTCGATCCCGGGGAACACGATGCGCCGGGTGTTCTTGTAGTCCGACCATCCGTAGCTCGCCTGCCCGTCGATGAAAAACCCTTTCGCATACCAGGTGCCGTATACGCCAAGGGTGTATCCATCCATCGTCACTTTGCTGTCATAGTTGTCGACGGTCGCCCGCGAACCGGTGTACCCCAGCAGAATTCCTGCCGCCAGGTTGTTCTTAAACCTGTGATCGATACCTATCGTCATCCCGGCGCTGGTAAAGTTGTATCCCATCTGGTCGGGAGTATCCTTCTGGTTTCCCGAAACGGCATTTCCCTTTACAAAGACGCCCCACTTATCATCGGCACCTGAAGGGAGCATACCCGTGAGGTCCGGGCTTGCGGAGGCGACGAGGATCGGATTGTCCCTGCCCTCCCGTATAAAAGCGCTGTTCTTGAGGAATGCCCCGTCAAGGCTCGTTCCCCTCACCCCGCGCCGTATGTCTGAGAGGCGGTCGGATACGTTGCCTGCCTGGAATATTGCAGAGCCGATTCCCACGCTGAATGTGGCCTCACTGCCCCGGGGGGCCAGCTGGTCATATACACCCGGTATCTGGTTATACTGCGGTATGGCATCTATGGCGGTAAGGACGGTGTTGAGGTCGCCCGTGGCGGTGTTGCCGACGCTGTTCAACATGGTACCCACCGCCCTCTGGTTCGTGTTGAGGTAAGGCAGGAGGACCTGGTTCATGTAGTCGCGCTCTACGACGAAGTAGGCTTGGCCGGGGATGTTGTATTTGGGCTTGAAGACCACCGTGGGGGTGATGTTCGTGAGAAGGCTCGAGAACTGTCCCCATACACCGGCCGTGGCGGTGAGGAAGGTGCCGAATACGGTCC
The DNA here is from genome assembly GCA_903872255.1 of uncultured delta proteobacterium. Taxonomy (GTDB): domain Bacteria; phylum Desulfobacterota; class Syntrophorhabdia; order Syntrophorhabdales; family Syntrophorhabdaceae; genus Delta-02. The sequence continues at coordinate 6,314 of CAIQJW010000199.1, forward strand.
CTATGACGGGGGTGGCGCCGCCCTGCCAGGAGGTCTCGAGGATGCCGCTCAAGAATGCCCCTCCGGTGATGGCGAGGACGTCGTTGCTCGTGGGTGAGGCGATCTCGATGAGGAGCCTGCCCCGGGGTTCCTGATAGTAATCGCCGACTATGCTGAGGGTGCCGATGGAATTGCCGGGGCTCACCGTGCCGCCGGTATTATAGAAACCCCTGGAGGCGTTGATGGTACCGCTGCCGCCCACGTTGCCCGAATAAAGACTGAACTGGTTGCCGAAGCCGCCTGGGTTCTCGGTGATCTGCCCGTTGACTATGAGGGTGCCGCCATCCACCATGACGTTCCTGCTGACCTGGAAGGTCCTGCCGGCTGGGATCTGATACGTGGTGCCGGAGTTCAGAATGGTCAACGACAGGGCGTTGATATCAAAGTTCTGTGTCATGATGCCCGGTGTGAGCAGAACCATCTCGCCCATGAGAAAGACGACGTTGTAGCCAAGCCATGTGCCGGTGTTGGTATCGTCGACGTCAGCTATGTTGAGTGTCCAGACGCCTGCTGCGTTCTCACCCCAGAAGGCATTGGACAGGAACGTCCAGCTGAAGTCCGTGACGGATTTTGTGTCCTGGTGGCTGGCGTCAAGGTCCTTTGTTGAGTAGAGTATCTTGCTGACCATCCCTGAGGGAGATGTGAGAGAAGAGGTGAGGTCGCCTCTTTTTGTGTGCGTGAAGGTGAGCCCGACCTCGATGCCTTCGAGCGGCTGTTTTGCCTCGGCCGCGGTTACATTGATCGGCTGGCTCACCCCTAAGGGATCGTTGTCGGGGATGGCCACGCTGAAACCAGCGGGTGAGGGCTTTGTGACAAGGGTTTGTTCCGTCACGTAGGCCACGTTGTTGACCTTCTGGACGAAAGCCCCGGCGTTGATGTTGCCGAAGCCGTAGTTGGGGTTGAATCTGTTACCCGCTGCATTGGTGCGCCATCCGCCGGAACTGCTGTCCGATATGTCCGACGCGTCCACGATAGTGCTAGTCTTGACAAGGGCGTGCTTGGCCATCCGTATCTCCATCTCGGGGTTGGCTTCCTTCCCCAGCGCCATGATGCCCGAAACGAGCGGCGCGGACGATGACGTGCCACCGAAACTGCTCGTATAGCTGGTATCGGGGAAAGGGTCATTCTTGTCACCGGAGGGGTTCGTTGCGGAATACCTGTTGTAGCCCAGATCGGCGCCGGAACGGTCCGTCGTGGTGATCTGGAAGCCGGTATAGTCGCTGCGGTTCGACGGCGCAGTGACAAAGACGCTTGAACCGAAACTGCTGTAGTTGGCATACTTGCCGTCGCTTCCCAGGGCGGCGACGGTGAGCACGCTGGAAAGGTTGTGAACGGCATCCTTGTTTGCGTCTTCAACCTTTTCATTACGATCGTTGCCGGCAGAAAAAACATGGATGACACCGTTTGAGGCGGTGCGGTTCAAAGCCAGAGTTATGGCCGCGGACTCGTCTCCAAAAGGGGAGTTACTACTATAGCTGTGGTTTTTCACCTGTATCTGCGGAGTACCTTCGATGGCCCCGGTGGTCGCGTTGACGCCGCTTAGCCAGTAATAGGCATTTAACAAGTCCTGCTCGGAAGCCCCGGGATCGGCGGGGGTTGGGTTTTCCAGATTGATGCGAAGACCGGCGATCTGGGCATAGGGTGCCGCCCCCGTGCCGCCGATACCGTTGCCGCCACGGGCGGCGCTCACACCTGCGACAGCCGTACCGTGATTGTCGCTGACAACCTGCGGCCCCTGGGGGGCACTCGCGAGGGACGCGTTGCTGCTGAAATTCCTGCTAAGGTCGGCCCGGTAGCCGGGCGCAATATCGTAGTTGCTGCCATCGACGCCGTCATCAACGATGCCGATGACCACCCCCCGCCCCGTGTATCCACGGTTCCAGGCTCCCAGCAAACCGGCGTCAACCCTGTTGTTGATCATCTGCGCGGTAGTGCCATAGGAGGGAACATAGAAACCGATGCTGGAGGGTGCCTGATTGACAAGGTGCCACTGACCGGGGAAGGATGGTCTTTCAGCGTTATAGAAAAAATAGGGATCGTTCGGATAGAAGGGGGTCGACTGGCAAAAACTGCCGGCCGGATGAAGCATTGCCAGGCACAAGAACAAAAATACCTTGGCTAACGGGAGATACGTTCTTTTCATTATCGGTTATGATTATCAGAATATGCCCGGGCAAGCAACCAAATTGTATGGTTTTTATGAATTCCTGATCCCGGGATTTCCTTAAGGGGAAGCGTGTTCTGTCGATAAAAGAAAGAGCATGACTGAGACATATATATCCCGGAGGGTATCCATGGATCTAATTCGGTTCGTAAAAATCTGTCTCCTGATCATTTTACTGTGTATTCCGGGCATTATCGTGAATACCATGAAACTGACCCATTCAAAGAGCCCTAAACCCGCAAAACCACCCCTCAACGTTATTAAAACCGTACCCGATATTCCAGAGGGGAGAACCGCTGTTTACCGGTAGGCTATACGATAATATCTGTCGGGCACCGGCATTATTCTCTCACCCTGCAGACAGGGTGACTGCGTTGTTTTATTCAACGTACGAACAACAGTAGTCCGTAAGCTCCCTGACCTTTAAGCTGAATTTGGATTGAGCCGGCACTTCAAAGACCTCTCCTTCTTTGAAAGTCACCCATCCGGCAGCGCCGGGCAGCATAACATCCAGATTGCCGGCAAGGATCTCCATGATCTCCTTTTCTGCCGTGCCGAATTCATAATCTCCGGGAAACATGATACCCAGTGTTTTTTTGGAACCATCCGGGAAAATTACCGTACGGCTGGTAACTTTGCCGTCAAAATAAACATTTGCCTTTTTGATAATTGTTACATTCCTGAAATCCATGTTGTCTCCTTCCCATAGGTATAATAGTTCAGTGCCGCTATCCGTGAGGTTTTTTTGCGGGGGATGTATACCATCGTTCCTTGGGAACGATCTTCGGTTCGGCGGGATCTGAACGGTATGACGGTGACATGATCTGGACATCGTACTCGTTGAAGGCGTCCTGTATGTTCCGGTGCAGGTCGGCATAGGTCCCGATCATCTTCTGGGGATCATCGGAATAGACGTTCAGCTCATAGGCCACGTAGAAATCGTCGAGGGACGTCTGGAGGATGAACGGCGCCGGCTCGCGGAGTATTCCCGGGGTCCTTTCCGCGGCCATGAGAAGCAGCGCTTCTACCTGCCGCCACGGAGCGTCGTACCCGATAGTGATCTTGGTATGAAGTATGATGCCCGTTTCCTTTGCGAGCGTGCTGTAATTTATGACATGACTGCTTACGATCATCGACGAGGGAACAACGATCACCTCGTTCTTGATTGTCCTTAAGTTTACCACCTGGAGCCTCATCTCGATAACGTCGCCGACGAAATCGGCTATTTTAACACGGTCGCCGATCTTGAATACCCTCCGGTACGTCAGTTGGTAACCTGCAAGGATATTTGCGATCGCAGAGGTTGAACCCAGGGAAAGGAGAACGCCCAGGAAAATGGAGATGCCTTTGAAGGCCGGGGACTCGGACCCGGGGATGTAGGGAAAGGCGACAATTGCGGCAAAGGCAACGATCAGTGTACGGCATATCTTGTAGGTGGGCTGCGACCATTCGGGATAGAAACCCTGGATCGTTATCATTTCGCTTTCCAGGCCCTTGAAAAGGAGCCTCATCACCTTGAGTATGATGACCGTAAAAAAGGCAATGACCGCCACAAACAGCAGGTTGGGGATTGCCCCCCAGATGGCCATCAGTATCGTGCCAACGGGAGACGTCACATATCCCAGCAATTTACCTGCGATCGGACGTGTCCAGGGAAAAAAATGGAGGACAAGGTCCACATAGGCGTAGAAGACGAAAAACAGGATGATAAAACGAACGATCCTGATGAGCCACGCCAGGATCGCCTGGATCCTTTCGGCGCGGATAATATCGAGGGACTTTGCCTGGACCACAGGCATCTTTGCATCGGCCCAGGTCCGGAGCCTCGCCGTTAAAATACGGTAGATCCTCAGCACTACGTAAACGATGATCAAAAGCCCGAAGGTTGCCAGGACCGAATAGGCAATGCCCATGAGGACCTGTTTCCGGCTGTAGTCATGGCGGTATTCAGCGATGGCGGTACGCAGCACTTCGCTGCGCTGCCGTGCCAGTTTATCCCGCGTCGTACCCTCGGCCCGTGCATCTTCGTCAAATACGGATAAAAGCAGCTTGTCCCGTACGTTTATTACGGTCATGGGTTCATTGAAATCCACGATAGAAACCGAATCGATGGGAAGCGTGGGGTCTTCGGCGACAGCTTGCAGCCTCCCCGACAGCACATACGCCCTTTCCTGTGCTGAATAGCCTTTCACATCGTCCCTGATGTAGAAGAGGGTCTTATTATCGAGCATTACCGGGTAACCCGTTGCCGTGCCCTGCGCCTTGTTGACTGCGGTGTCCTTCGAAGGCGCCCTGTCCGCCGCGGCAAAGGAATCGTGAAGGCCCCATATGGCCAGGATGATGAAAATTAAAACCACAGCAGCGGCCCTTCTCATCTTGTTCCTCTCATATTTCCGAAGCCCTGGAGGGCAATTTTATTCTTTGTCCACGTTTTACCGCTATTTGTTGTCATTGTATCTTACCAAAGTCATATAGACAATATTTTCTCCCGAAATATCGTGTCCGGTGGTAGAACCCCAACGCCGATCGCGACGAATTCATTTAATGATTTTGCTCAGAAGTTGTCAATTATTTTCGCGATATACTTCGTTTTGGGGCGGCCTGTTTCAGATATGTAGCGATTCGTACTATTGCCCCGCAATAGTGGAGGAACTAACCTTAGAAATGGTACAATAGATGGCGGGGCGGGTGAGGAGATAAGGCAATATGAATGGAACAATACGATCCGATATTCAACGGGGAATGCAGGTGGCAATTGTCTTAAAAAAGGATCAGCGTGCGGGCGTACTGACTAATGGGACTGTAAAGGATATTTTGACCGCATCGGCCAAACATCCGCATGGAATAAAAGTCCGTTTGGAAAGCGGCGAAATAGGGCGGGTAAAGAAAATTCTTCCCTGATCGATAAACGGTATTTTCATAAAGCTGCCCATGCTTCGCCCGTCCATCACCCCATCATGCTCTAATTCATAGTTTTGAAAACTTTCCGGAAGTGGAACCCGTATACCATATATGTTATTGCCATGGGCAAGAGCAGCGGCCGCCTGAATAGAGACCAGATGACAAGCTTCCAGTAGTAGAGCCGGGCTTTATCCTTTATTCCCAATATCATCAGGGTTTTGAAAGGCGCGTCCAGATAGTGGAGATTGTATCGTATGTATCTGAGGTGCAGGCCTCGTTTTCTCTTTTCCAAAGGCTTGTATTCCTTAAGGAACGCCTTGACACGTTCATAATACGCGCGAGGCGAATAGATGCCCTTGATCACCTCTTTGTATCCCTCGATAAGCTTGTCGTGACCCATCTTTGGAATGATGTTCGTGGTAAAGTCGGTATTGTCGCCGGAGACATCTTTTTCCAGTCGTCCCTCTATTAGGAGCCTTTCGTAAAGCCGGCTGCCTTTCGGCGCATTGAGTATGCCAACCATAGCGGTAACGATCCGGCTTTCCTGGATGAAACTGATCTGTCTTTCGAAGGTTTCGGGGCAGTCATTGTCAAACCCCACGATAAAGCCCCCCCGAACACGCAGGCCGAGCTGTTGTATTCGTTTTACTCCGGCAAGAAGGTCCCGGTTCCTGTTCTGGAATTTATTGCACTCTTTAAGGGATATGTCATCTGGAGTTTCAATGCCGATGAACACCCCCTCGAACCCTGCCTGTATCATCTTTCTTATCAGCTCCTCGTCGTCAGCAAGGTCGATCGATGCCTCCGTCGCGAGGTCGAAAGGGTATCTCCTCTTCTTCATCCACTTTATCATGGCGGGCAGCACGTGCTCTTTGAGCTTCTTCCTGTTGCCTATGAAGTTATCATCAACAAAGAATACGCTGCCCCTCCACCCGGCCTTGTAAAGGGCTTCCAGTTCATTGACCACCTGTTCTTTTGTCTTGCTCCGGGTCTTGTGCCCGTATAGCGTGGTAATGTCGCAGAATTCGCAGCTGAACGGGCAGCCCCGGGAGTACTGAAGGCTCATGGAATGATACTTGTTCATCCGGGTGAGTTCCCAGAGAGCCGCGGGAGTCTTGTCGAGCTCGGGAAATGCCTCAGAGGAGTAGACGTGCCCGGGTTCACCCCGGGCAAGGTCTTTGAGGAAGGGCAAGAGGGTAATCTCTGCCTCATTGAGTATCAGGTGGTCCACGTCGGGGTATTCTTCCGGAGTTGCGGTAAAGAGAGGGCCTCCGGCCACGATCTTGACGCCTGCCGCCTTGCACCGCCCTATGACATCTCTAACCGATTCCTTTTGGACTGCCATGCCCCCGATAAACGCATAATCCGCCCATTCAAGGTGCTTGTCCTTCAGATTGGCGACGTTCATATCGATGAGCTTCTTTTTCCATTCTCCCGGGAGCATCGCGGCCACGGTTAGCAGGCCGAGCGGAGGGTGAAGGGCCTTTTTCGATATGAACTTCAAGGCATGCTTGAAGCTCCAGAAGGTATCAGGATATTTAGGATATATGAGAAGTATATTCATTTTTTCCATAAGCCTATGTTCTTTCATGAGGGGAGCAATTGCCAACGTCAATAACCTTCTGCATGTGCGCTGCGCCGACCTTGCCGGCAGCATTTTGCAGACCAAGCTCTGCAAGACTCCCCTGACAATGCGTCTTGAGCCTCTTAACTATCCGGCCTTGTACCTGTCGTACCCGTTCACGTGAGATCCGGCAGTTGTCCCCTATGTCCTGAAGCGACATCGGGTCCTCTGCCACCAGACGACGATTAAATATGTAGAGGTCTCTATCGTCGAGGGTAGCCTTGAACTCTTGCAATTTTGTCGATAATATCCGCGATTGATACCGTCCGGAGACTATCTCCTCCACATCGTCGTCAGAGCTCAGGCGATCTATAAGCGTCTCATCGGTTCCGTCATATAGAGGGACGTCGAGGGCTATATCTGCCTGGGAAAGCCTTTTCTCCATGTCCTCCACTTCCCTTTCTTTCACGCCAAAACTCCTTGCAAGAACCTTTGGCGTCGGATCGATACCCAGAGTCTCCAACCTCTGTTTTTCACTCCTTAACCCGTAAAAAAGTTTCCTCTGCGCTTGAGTGGTGCCGGTCTTTACAAGGCTCCAGGAGTCCATCAGGAACTTCAGGATATAGGCCCTGATCCATAATGCCGCATAGCTGGAAAATTTTGTCCCCTTATGGGGGTTGTACTTCTTTACCGCATGAAGGAGGCCCACGTTGCCTTCCTGGATGAGATCGAGGACGTTGTTGTACGCGTTGCGATATCTCATGGCAATTTTGACCACAATCCTGAGATTTGAAACGGTAAGCTTATGGGCCGCGTCCATATCCTGATGTTCGAAGACAAGCCTGGATATCTTCTTTTCCTCTTCCCTCGTCAATACCGGATACCTCCGTATCTCGGCAAGGTATTGTTTAAATGGATCAAACTGCGAGGGCAGATCCTCATCTTCAGTTGCGTCTGATTCCTTACCGTCATACCAGGGCTCTGTTTCCTCGAGAAGCATTAGATTCCTCTTTTCCTGACTTTCCACGTATGCTCCTCAATCCCGCTTAAGAGGTGTTTGCCAGACGTCCCCCATTCCCTCCCGGATTGAAAAGGGTATGGAATGTGATGTCATAGGGCTTCTCAAGAAGGTTCGCCGCCCCGTGAAGTATCTTGAAACCCTCCGATTCCAGGTAGTCTTCAAGGTTTTCCGGGGTATCCCATTCTCCAAGAAGGCTAAGTTCGTTCTCGTCCTCCATGCTCTGGCAAAAGTCGCAACGCTCACATCCCTTCCGGGTCCTTATGGAGACGATCAGGGAGGCAACCGTCTGTGACAGTTCCATGCGTTTTTCAGACAGAACCTTCATCCGTATAATAAGCAGGATCATGTTTAAAGTTGATTGCAAAGGGTCTGCCAGAAGGACGATACTTATCAAAAGCCCGGAATCGTTTTGAAATATCGGTGGGTTAGATCAGAAGGAGAAATAACGGAAGAGCGCAGGAGAACCTGTTTCCCCTCAATATGTGGTGGAACCTCAATATATTGAGGGGGGGGGTTTTGAGGAAAACCGTGGCAGCTTAATCCGACCCCCCGGCCTGTGGCCGGAATATCCCGAGCTTATGCATCCTCGCCCTCAAGGTGCTCGGGTTAAGGCCCAGGATCGCTGCGGCCCCGTTTTTTCCCTCGATGCGCCACCTGGTCTCTGAAAGGGTTCTGAATATTTGATTTCGTTCCGCCTCTTCAAGGGTTTTAACAGTGGATGAAAATGGAAGGGACGAGATCTCCAGTTTGTCTGCAAGCTGCAAAACCGATCCCGGGGACAGGATCACGGCCCGCTCAATGATATTCTCCAGCTCCCGGATGTTCCCGGGCCAGGGGTAATCTTCCAGTGCCTTCAAAGCTTCTTTGTGGATCGACGTGATCTGCTTCCCCAGCTTCCTGGAATACCGTTCGATGAAGGCCTCGGCCAAGAGCGGTATGTCTTCTGCCCGCTGCCTGAGGGGAGGGACAGTGATAGGAAATACATTGAGCCGATAATAAAGGTCCTGCCGGAACCGGCCCTTGCGGATCTCTTCCTCGAGGTTTCGATTGGTTGTTGCGATGATCCGCACATCGACTTTTATGGTATGGGACGAGCCCAGGCGCTCAAACTCGTTATGCTGGATCACCCGGAGCAGCTTGGCCTGCATCTCCAGCGACAGTTCTCCTATCTCGTCGAGGCATAGGGTGGATCCGTTGGCGAGCTCGAATCGACCTATCTGCCGGGTGTCGGCCCCGGTAAAAGCCCCCTTTTCCCGGCCGAAAAGCTCGCTCTCCATCAGATTTTCCGGCAGGGCAGCACAGTTGACGGTGATCAGCGGACGATCCTTGCGAGGGCTCATGTTGTGGATGGCGGCGGCAACCAACTCCTTTCCCGTGCCGGTCTCACCCAGGATGAGAACTGTTGTGTTCATAGGAGCTACCTGCTCTGCCCGATAGAGAACATATTTGAGACCGTTGCTTCGCCCGAGAATGTTGCCGAATTGATGTTTCATTATGATCTCTTGACGGAAATAAACATTCTCGGCCTCAAGCTGCTCCTTCAGTGTTTTGATCTCGGAAAGCGCGGTCTGAAGCTTGGCCGTCCGCTCTTCTACTCGTCGTTCCAGTTCGTTGTGGACCCTTTGCAGACTTCCTTCTATACCTTTCCGTTCCGTGATATTGCGGATGTTGCATTGGATCACTTTGTGATGATCGACCAGGTAGACGTTGCTGACAAATTCCACGGCTATGGGGCGGTGATCTTTCGTTTCCAGCGGCAGGTCTTCGTAGCGGACATACCCCTTAGCTTGAAGCTCCCTGAAAACAGTTTTGGATGCCTCAATATCTTTAAAGGCGCCAATTTCCCAGAGTTTCTTCCCGAGAAAGTCCTCATGCGGATAACCCAGCATTTTCACCAGGAATGGGTTTACATCTGATATTGTTCCCGTCTCGGCATCGAGGAGCAATATTCCGTCCTGGGCCGCTTCAAAGAGGCGGCGGTAGCGCGTTTCAGAGACCTTCAGCGCCTGAGTGACGTTCAGCTTCCCCTGAAGCTCCTTCACCTCAAGGAGCAGCTGTTCCCTTGTTCTGCGGTCTACCCCGGTTTCTTTCTTTATGATGCCGCTCCTGCCCGTATCGCTTTCAGGCCCATACTTCGTTCCGGCCCCCGTGAATCTGCACAAAATATAGTTCTCCGGCTTCCCCGTCTTTGGAGACTACACATTTTATTGTCATGCCGTACTAAATTAATGTCAATAGGGTTTCCATTCTACCCGCGCCGCAACCGTACACTTGCCGGTTGACAGAAGGGGAAATGGGTGTTATGCGAATTCTATCGGCATCATGCACCGAAAACTGTTAATTGTAGTTGCGGATTGCAATGATGGTGTCTATTATGTGCGAACAACCCGGAAGGGGAAGAGACATCAAGGACAGGGGGTTTTATGGAAGAGAGGCAGGATGGCGGGCTCAAGGGATTTACTCCGCTCGGGTCGGGAAGACTTCTGGAAGGTAAAAAAGGTCTGATTCTCGGGATAGCCAACACAAACAGTATCGCCTACGGCTGTGCCAGCTTGTTCAGGAAGCTCGGGGCGGAACTTGCCGTCACATACGGGAACGAGAAGACAGGGACGCACATGAGGCCCCTGGCGGAAGAGATGGAATGCCCCATCATCATGAAATGCGACGTGGAAGCCCCCGGGGAACTTGAAGCGGTTTACAGCGAAATAGAAAACAGATGGGGCAAGCTCGATTTCGTTCTCCATTCCATCGCTTATGCACCCAAGGAGGATCTCCACGGGCGCGTCACCGACTGTTCCAAGGAGGGGTTCTTGCTGGCCATGGACATCTCCTGTCATTCTCTCATCAGGGCAACAAAACTGGCTGAGCCCCTGATGAAAGACGGGGGGTCCATCCTGACGGTATCATTCTACGGGTCCCAAAAGGTGGTTGCACACTACAACATGATGGGACCTGTCAAGTCGGCACTCGAAAGCACCGTCCGCTACCTCGCCGTGGAACTCGGCCCCCAGAGGATACGCGTGAACAGCTTATCGCCCGGCCCCATCCAGACCCGGGCTGCATCGGGGATCGAACATTTCGATGCACTTCTGGAACGCGCGGCTTCCCAGACGCTGGCGCATCAGATCGTATCGATTGAAGACGTAGGGGCATTCGCGGCATTCCTGGTGAGCGATTACGCCAGGAGCATCACGGGCGCCGTCCATTATATAGACGGCGGTTATCATATCGTGGGATGATCCTCGCCGGTATGGCGCAAAGAAAGAGGAGATTTACAGGCGCGCGGTGCTTTTAAGGATGATCCTTCCGTCTGCCACCACGCATCGTGACGGGCTGCATATCACGGGGTTCAAGTCGACAGATGTGATCAGATCGCCAAGGTCCATGATGAGGCCGGAGAAACGTACGAGAAGGTCGGTGAGTTTTTCCATGTTCACGGGATCGGCGCCCCGGTATCCTGTGAGGAGCGGGTGGGCCTTAAGTCCTGCGATCATCGACCGGATGTCTTCCTGCCTCACCGGCATCATCCTCAGGGCCACATCCTTGTATATATCGACGGCAGTTCCGCCGGTCCCGAGGAGCAGAACGGGTCCGAATTGATGGTCCATCTTTGCCCCGGCAATGATCTCCATGCCCTTTAGGGTCTCTTCGACGAGTACCCCGGCAAAACCGTCGATGCTCCGGAACTTTTCGAAGGCGCGCGTGAGTCCTTCATTGTCTATTATCCCTATCTCGACACCGCCGATGTCCGACTTGTGAAGGACCTTCGGCGAAACGATCTTTGCCACGACAGGATAGCCGATGGAACTTGCAAACCCGGTGGCTTCACCGACATCGTCTGTCCATATGAAGCGCGTCACGTCGATCCCGGCGAGGCCAAGGAGCTTTTTAACCTGCGGCTCCATGAGCCAGCCGGCAGGGGCTGCCTCGGACAGGATGCCCTTCATCTCGTTTGTCAGCATGTCCCGTGCCTCCTCAATGCATCCGCCATGAAGACCGCGCCCTCGATAGTATCGGACACGGGTACACCGTTGAGTTCGAACCCCTCGATGAGCATGCCGTATTTTTCAACATGGGGGACGTAGGCGAGCAGGGGTTTGCCCTCCTGCATATACACCTGACTGAGCCTTGCTCCAAGGTCCATGGATATCCCCGGCGAGTACGGCAAAAGAAGGATGACCACGGAATCGTATTCAGGGCTTTTGCTTAAGTATCTCACCGTCTCCACGACGTCATCGTCAATTACGCTTCCCGTCAGGTCAACGGGGTTTTTCAGGGAGGCAATCTCCTTAACGCCGGGGGACAGTTTGCTTTTCAATTCCTCCTGTGCCTTTTCCGAAAGGCCCGGCACCGAAAGGCCCAGATTTGAACATACGTCTACGGCCAGGACCCCGTGGCCTCCGCTTCCCGTCACGATGGCCACATTCTTCCCCGCCGGCTTCTGGTAACGGCTCAGGGATTCGCAATAGTAGACCATGTGAAGGTGGCTCCTGGCTTCGACAATGCCGAACTGTGAAAGGACCGACGAAAAGGTCGTGTAATCACCGGCGAGGGAAGCAGTGTGACTTGAGATGGCCCCTCCCGCCTCCGGACTCTTGCCCGATTTCAGAACGATCACGGGCTTTGGGCAATCTTTCGCGGCCAGGACAAACTCCCTGCCCTCATTTTCTCCGAAGCCCTCCAGGTAAAAGGCAATAACCTCTGTTTCCGGGTCTTCCATAAAAAAACGAAGTAGATCCGTCTCGCGAATAACAGCCTTGTTCCCGATACTGACCGCCTTTGCCAGGCCCACTCTTTCCTGGGAGAATTTTATCATCTGGTCGACGAGTATTCCGCCGCTCTGGCTTATAAACGTTATGTTCCCGGGGCCAGGCTTCACGATCCTTTCATTTGCGAGGAAAAAGGTATCCACACAGGAGGGGCAATAGATCCCGAGACAGTTGGGGCCGATAAAAGGAAAATGGGCTTCCATCGCTATATCGGTGATCCTGTCCTGAAGGTCGCGGCGGCCTGCCTCGGCAAACCCGCCGGAGATTACCACGGCCCCTTTTACCTTCGCTTCTATGCACCTGGTGATCATTTCGGGTACGAGGTCGGCCCTGATCGCGATAACGGCAAGATCTATCTCCCCGGGTATTTCCGAAATGTCAGAAAAAAGAGTCTCCCCCTGGAAACTCCCGCCCCGGGGATTCACGGGAAAGACCTGGGCGGGGTATTGAAGACGGTTCTTATTGTATATTATGTTGGCGGGATGCCGTTCATTTACCGGGGAAACACCGAAAACTGCCATACTCTTTGGTTTGAACAACGGTAAAAGATCCACGTTTCCCTCCCGGCGAATGCGTTATCATATTCTGTCAGCGTGTGCAGTTCATTGTCAACTGTTTATAGGGCCTGCCCTCCAAAAAACTGTACGCCAGGGCGCAAATAACCATGGGGCATAGGACAGAGGTCAGTCCTTCAGCGGGGGCATTGAGGGGTCGTTAAGCGGGAAAAGAAGACGATCGGTGTCCGTCTCCCACACCCCGCTGCCGGCGCGTTGCGAGGCTGCAACAGCTTTACCGTCAGGGCTCACGGCGTAGGGGACCTCCACGGGGTTGTGCTTGAGGTTGCAGAAGTACGGGCAGACCCAGCCTATGCGTTGCGCGTTTTGCGCGTCGAGCACCTCGAGCACATCGCTGACGAAATGATATATCACGATCCTCGAACCGTCGCGGGAAACGCGAAATACCCCTTCCCGGTCCCATTCGGCCGGCTCCATGCGCCCCAGGCGGGAACCTGTCGTGGTATCAAAAACGGACGTCTGCAACTGATCTCCCAGCGTTACAAGCCGCTTGCCGTCATCACTGAACCTCATGGCACCTAGATAAGCGTTGCGCCGATGGTCCCCTGCAACGAAGGGTCCCCACCTATTCGAAGAGATCTCATAGAACCATACCCCCCGGTCCGTGCCAAAAGCAAGCACACGTTCATCGGCTGAAAACGCGAAAGCTGAAACATTTTTCCCGGTTTGGCCATCGGGAAGTACGAGCTGCCTCATCATCAGTGTTTGCAGGTCTATCAGGTAAAATATGGATGAGGCCCCCACGGAAGGCACCGGGGTAAAGGCCATCGCCAGCCATCTTTTTCCAGGTGACAGCTCCCAGCATTTCTTGTCGTTGTAGGTCGCCGGCACCCCGCCGACGCACGCCGGCCGGTATGCATCCACGGGCAAGGGGTTCTCCGCGCTGCGAATCAAGGTAGGGGGAACCAGGTTCCAAACCTCTATCATGCCCGGTTTCGCAAGCACAACTGCCGTGTCGTCATCGGTGAGGCCCAAGGGAAAGGCCCGGTTCTCTGACCGGTCCGGTATCTCAGATACGATCCGTCCGCTCATAAGGTCAAAAACAACAAGATTAGGATTTCCGTGAGTTCTGCCGACAAAGCGCCTGTGGCCGGCATCGATCATCCAAACGTCATCGGCGGGTGAGGCCGTGAAGCTCGAGATCAATTTGCCGGTTTTCGCATCCCATACCCGCATCTTCGGGTCGTTGTGATGTGTTGTCACTATCAACGCGCCGTCATCACTGAACTGAGCACCAGTAAACACTGCATTGCCGCGGGCCGCCGACGGTATGTCCTTACGATAACCGTTGTGGTGCAACTCCGGAATGGCCGCGGGCCGCGACCATAGCGCCCTGAGATCGCAACCGGCCATAAGGAGACATATGACAGCAAACAACAATCGCAAAAAGGCCATTATGCTGCAGCGCGTGTTGCCCCCGCGTTGCCCTCTGCGACTTCTATCCGTTCTGCTTTAAACTTCGATGGTCTACCGCCAGGCGCAACCGTAGATTCTTTTACATTCACATTCTTCCCCGGAATTTTCCCGCTACCGTTTTAATACGTAACATACCCTTTCAATGAAAAACTAATCTGCCAAATCGCCGGTATCTTCTTTATCACTTGCAGCGGAAGAACTTCCCGCTCCTTCCGGGTATGCCTGATGAAAATCATGGAGTGTAATATATTTGGCGATTAGATCTTTTGTATCAACCACCTCAAGTTGTTCAAACAAGAAAGCAAACTGGTGATACAGATCCTCTGCAACTTTTGCCCGGATATCTTCCGGCATAGTCCACGTCATCCATTTGAAAGGACCTACTGCTTGTTTACGCGTGCTATATACAAACTGTGCAAAAGTCTTACCGGCTTTCCAATCTCCTCTGAATTTGTCAGCCAAAAATTGTTCTATTTCGCTCTGTGCGCCCTTTAGCCTGTAGACTCCGTTGTCAAAGGCAATATTTTGAAAACCGGTGGCAAGATGCACTTCTACGGCTTTATTTTGAGGAAACAGGCTAAAAGCATTATTCGGTAATGTTGATGCCCCATGCTGAACTGAACCCGCCCATCCGTAATTCTTGCCAAAATCCGTTGCCATCTTCAATATTTCAAAAGCTATGGAAACATCGGCTACCGATCCGTCGGGAAGCGGGGTGCCTCCGTGGGCCGTACCATCATTTACGGCTATTTTACGAATACCGAGTGCAGGGTCAACTCCCAACCGTTTCATGTTTGCAATAATACCTTCAGCATAAGCTTCGAGGTCTTCCTTCCTGGTATTCATCTTCCCGACCTCGCCGGTTTCTCCACCTAACAGCACTGTCCAGGGAATTCCAAGCTCTTTTTCCAGTGCCCTTACATCTGCAATTTTCTCGGCAGTTAACCTGGCATTTTCTGCCTGCTGTTCTTCAAAGGGTAAGTTTTCTTCGGTTCTTCGCTCGAAAGGAGACATGTCCAGATCGATTGACCCAAAACCCGCTGCCAATAAATCGTGAATAAGCTTTCTGTGTGCATCTATTTCCTTTTCTGCCGCTGGTCCGCCGTCTCTAACCGGCTTGGATTTTAACTGTATATGATCACCCTGCAAGAAAAGAGGGCCCTCAAAACCTTCCAGCATTGCTGCAGCCTGAAGGACCGCGGCATATTCCGCCGGGCTTTGATTGGTGTAGCCCATCTCGGAACGGGCGATCTCGGCGATGAACGCCCCGACCTTTTTATCGTTGGCAGCCCTGAAGAGCGCCCTTGCAGTATCCAATGTGCCTACACGAATATTGATTGCAGGAAAAGACAGTTCCCTGTTTATTCGGCCTTCGGCTATTGCAACATACACTTCCTGCGGTGAGGCCAGCTTTACATTAAGTTGTTGTGCTCCTTCGCCTATTATCCATCTGGACAATGCCTGCACATCAGCTGGAGCGCTTCTGTCATCAAAATCCGCCGCATTAGCTGCCAATGTCGGCAATGAGTTCTTAAAATCATCCACATTGCCTATGTGAAGCGTACCTTTACTGACAGTTGCCCCTTTTAAACCATCATTTATCAGGTCTGCCCTGCTTGCAAATACCTTTATTGCAGATGTTTGATGGGTCATATTTCCTCCAATTCTTAATGTCATTTTATATCTCTCCTAAACAGTATTAGAGAACTTACAACAATTTGCCTTTCAGCATTGGAAAATACTAACAAAAGAAAAGTAATTTCTCAATACGAACGCGCTGTTTTTATGAAACAAAAATCAACAATATCTGCCCGGGCGTCGAGGACCGATTGAAACACAGTTATAATATTGCTTCGTTATGAAATGAAGGCATGGTCTATGGGGAATATTTTTCCGCCACCAGGAAATTCTTTCCTCACATCTGCCATCACCGGCTGCCGCCTATGTGCTGTAACAGCTTGATATAATGCAATATGTTGCCCCAGCAGATTATGGTATGCCTGTTGCAAAACAGTATGAATCTCAAGGTCTATCGCTCGGGCGGGCCGAGAGTGTAGCAGCCTAACGTAAAACCAAGGAGGTTAAAATGGTTAGCGGTATCAGAGGCGCATCAAATTTGAATGATCTGTGGCGAACGCTACAGGCATCGAAGAAGAGTGCCGGCACATCCACGGACAAGATGTTCAGTCCGTCGGGCACTAATGGAGATAGTTCTATAAGCAAGAGTGAACCCTCATCGTCACTGGGCATTTCTTCACTGGCAAACCAGGTTCTGGGTTCAAACAGCGACAGCACGTCATCTCTCCTTAGCCTTCTGGAGGCACTGACCAAGGCGATAACGGGTATCACGGGGTCGAGCAACACCGGTCCTGCCGGTCGTCCGTCAGCAGAGGACATGTTCGCAAAAACTGATACGAATGGGGATGGCAGCCTTGACAAGGCGGAGTTTGAAAATGGTAGACCTCCCGATATGACGGCAGCCCGGGCTGGTGAGCTTTACTCCAAACTCGATACGAATAATGACAAGTCAATCAGTCAATCGGAATTTGCCGCGAACGCCCCTGGCGGCCATGATGGTTCCCCGCCACCTCCACCTGCCGACTCTACGGGCAGCACGAGTGGAAACATCGGTGCTTCAGCCTCTGCTGCCTTATCGGCGGCGTCACTTCTGGCGAAGGCTGCCGGGAAATATGTCCTCTTAGGACAGTTTTCAGCCGTGCCTGCAGCGAGTGGACTCTTGGCCGTGACGGTATAAAAACATGGCAGGAGGGAGCCCCTGACCGTCCGGAAAGAGTGGTGCATTTTCTTCTCTGAAAACAGGAACTCGGCGTAATGTCCACAAACGACATGAATTCTCCGGGTTCCTGTGTCGCAGCGAGAACAGACGGGCAGGGTGCCTATCGTGGACGCACGGGGTGTTCTCTGTTCCTTGCCCGGGCAAATCATCACCCCTGCTTACGTTAATGGCACTGTCTCCTTAAGGCTCCAATTTTATCAGAATGATCTTTGGCAGGACTTTCGTCCAGCCTGGTCATGTTTTCTTTTTGTATTTCAGATACAGATTTTCAACCTTGTTCCTGGCCCACGGGGTTCTCCTCAGAAACTGCAAACTGGACTTGATGCTCGGATCGCTATTAAAGCACCGGATATTGATGATTCCGCCCAGCTTACTCCACCCGTAATATTCCACAAGCTCTGTAAGAATATTTTCCAAAGTGATACCATGAAGAGGATAATCGGGGTGCTGGTTGCTCATGGGGTGTCCGGATTGGTATCTCCTATTGTTGTAGTCCGTTGTCTGTGAATGAAACCAAACTCTGACTCTCCCATTTATCTGATCTTTCAGGACATTAGTCAACCTGAAAAATAGGACTTTCCTTGCAGTAAGTTCCATTGTTTCACCAGTCCGACCCCGAAAACACCATTCACCGCTACCGCTCTGAAGAAGCCCTTGTTCTTCTCAATAAAGAATTTGAAGATATCATGGAAAAACCGGGGACGGAAACCCGCGACTGAAACAAGCTCAACCCCGCCGTCGATAGATGATACTGGCATCAATTGAAGGGCAACAGGCCGGCAAGACCTGACCCCATATGTGTGCAGATCTGGTGGTGTACTTTGAAGTGGAATTCACCAGGCTTTCAAACGGTAACGGGTAAACTGAAACAATTTTGTTAATCCCTTCAGATATTGTGCGATAAAGACAACGGAGCCGGATACCGGCACCTGTGCATGTGCTGAACAATGATATGAGCTTCGGGGTGCTGAAGGGAGGGTCCGTGGTTACCGGTTGTGCCTTTACGATGAGAGGGAGACCTTTGACGGGTACAGTCCTCGATATCGCGGCGTTCTTCGGGCATTGTGTCCCGCAGCCTTAATGAGGAGGTTATTATGAAAATCAAAGCCGTATCATTCCCCCTGCTGTCCGTCTTGTTTCTGGTCCTGTTTGCGGTATCTGCACTTGCCGCAGACCTGCCTCAGATCAAGGAGCGTGGCGTACTGCGTCACCTCGGGATCCCTTATGCCAACTTCGTCAGTGGTTCCGGCGATGGGATGGATGTGGAGTTGATACAGCAATTTGCTGCAAGTATCGGCGTCAAATATGAATACGTCATGACCGATTGGGGCACTGTTGTCCAGGATCTGATCGGCAAAAAGGTCAAGGTGGCCGGCGGCGAGGTGGAGTTTCTCGGGGAAGTGCCTGTCAAGGGAGACCTGATAGCCAACGGGTTCACTATTCTTCCCTGGCGCGAAAAGGTGGTCGCGTTTTCGAAGAATACCTTTCCCAGCCAGGTCTGGCTGCTCGCCCGTGCCGACTCAAAGATAAAACCGATCAAGCCCACAGGAAATATCCAAAAGGATATAGCCAACACCAAGCTCTTGATGAAAGGGGCCGGCGTCCTGACGCTTGAAAATACCTGCCTTGACCCGACGCTCTATAGACTTGCCGAGACGGGTGCAAAGATCATTAAGATGCAGGTCAATCTAAATGAGATGGCCCCCGCCCTTTTGAACAAAGCGGGAGAGCTGACCATCCTGGATGTTCCGGATGCCCTGGTAGCGCTTGAAAAATGGCCCGGCAGGTTCAAGATCATCGGCCCCGTATCGGATAAACAATTCATGGCAGTCGGTTTTCCCAAGGAATCAAATCGGTTGCGCGAGGCCTTCAACGCGTTTCTTGACAAGTCCCAAAAGGACGGCAGCTATATGAAGATCGTCAAGAAGTACTATCCATCGGCGACACGTTATTTTGCGGAGTTTTTTAGGAAGTAAAACGGTATCATCGTCCAATTCTCGTTTTTCAAGGGAATTGAGGATAAGAAGAGGTCTTCTGGATCATGGCTCCGAAACTCATGTCGACATTCAGCCGTGTATCAGCCTTCCTGTTGGTGTTGATACTGGTTGGGTATGTCGGGTACCTGCTCAGGGCCCAGTATCTTGCTCAGCGTGAACTGCAGGGACAGTCATCCGCCAGGATCATCCGGGGGATTGAAAAACGGGCCGATGCCGTCAGCTATTTCCTGCAGGAGCGGATGAACGATGTCAGGGATGTCGCTGCATCCCGGGACCTGGCAGTTTTTTTCGAGAATAAGGCCCTCGGGATGTCTACGGAATACGGCTTGGGTGCAAGCCTTGATGCGCTAAAAGAATCTGTCAGTTCCTATGAAGTAAGGAAGCGTCTTGGCGAAAGGCCGCTTTTCGGCCGCATCCTGATAATGGGTCCGGCGGGGGAGACACTTGTCGAATACCCGGTACGCAATGCCCTTGAACGATCGAAGCAGGGGTGGCGAAAAGAGGTGGTCCGAAACCGTAAGGATGCGCAGGTTGTACAGGATGGGCAACAACTGATTCTCGCAGCGCCCGTGATATTTAAAGGCGCATATTCCGGACATGTTGTGGCATGGATTGACCCTGAACTGATTTTTCGCCACTTTGTTCAGGAAGACAATCACGAACAATGGCGTACCGATGCCCTGGTGATGAATGGCGTTTACCTCCATGTAACGGATGAAAAGGCGGGCGGGATTCCCCTACCGCTGCTTCCTGTCCTTTCCGGCTTGAAGCCGGGAGTTTTGGTATCTTTTACTGTCCGGCCGAAACAATCTCAAGCGGTGGCGATGTTGGGCTGCCTTGTGCCGGTGTCAGAATCATCCCTGTCGCTGGGAATTTTCTTTGTTGATCCCACCAACGCCGCTTCCAGTTCGCCAATGACGTTTCCGTTGGCGGCCAGCGTTCTGGGAACCCTTATCCTGATCGGCAGCGCCCTTTCCTTGCGGTCCGCCACGCGTTCAGCCCTTCTGCAGACACGACTTCACGAACAGGCTATCCGTGAACAGGAGGTTGGTGAGCGCAACCGGTTGCTGGAAGAGGAGGTGGCCACTCGCGTCCGTGCCGAGGAGGAGATGCGCCGGGCCAAGGAACAGGCCGAGGC